>JAKAAL010000211.1 GCA_021802375.1 Bacillota bacterium
GCCACCTATCGACGAGGATTTCTCGT
This sequence comes from Bacillota bacterium, assembly GCA_021802375.1. The sequence continues at coordinate 27 of JAKAAL010000211.1, forward strand.
TCCCAGTGATGCCACGCCGTGGTGAGTTCCGTGAACGCGGTCGCCATGTCGCCGGCGAGCCCAGCCTCCCAGATCCTAAACTGACGGTGAGCCTCTTCGTGGCTCCGACATTCGAAGAGGCGGAAAAAGTCTTCTTTTCGACGGTGCACTTCCCCGAGATCCGGGAAGTTTTTGGTCCACGTGGACAGCAGCAGTTGCTCCCGGTCGGCCAGGTCGGCTTCCCGCTTCAAGACGACAAACCGGTCGTGCATGAGTCCGCGGCGCTGGGCGGGCGTGAGAGACTGCCGGAGTTGCTTGCGGACCCGTTCGACCGCGGCATTGGCCATCTTGAGCACGTGGAACTTGTCAATGACAATGATGGCCTGGGGCAAGACGGCCTCCACGGATTCTTTATACGGACGCCACATGTCCATGGCCACCAGTTGAATCCGCGACCGATCCGGGAGCCGCCCTAAGTAACGTGAGACCGTGTCTTTGCGGCGGTCCACGAGGATGTCGACGAGCGTGCGTTCCCGCACATTGGTGACCACACCGCGCGCTTTGGTCAGGTGGATTTCATCCAGTCCCAGCCAGGTCGGGGTTTCCACGTGTCGGTGGGCTTCCCATTGGGCCACATAATCGCTGAACACATCGCGCACCGTGGCCTCGTCAACGCCCACTTCCTCAGCGACCTGGACAAAGGGCCGGCGCATCGCTTGGGGCCCCATCCAGGCCACGAGGCGCTGCGTCATTAACCGTTTGTCGTTCACATCAGGCAAGGTCTCGTAGAATGTCCGATGGCACGACTTGCAGCGAAATCGACGGGTGCGCAGGTATAGTCGTACCCGTTTGCCGTGCATCGGGAGATCCCGAATCCACTGTTCCCGATGGCCAAATCCGACGAAACCACCATGGGCGCAATGGGGACAGGTAGCCGGCCGTTCCGGAATTTTGGCCGCAACGTGGTAGGCATCATCGGTTTCCTCAAAGGCGGTAATGGTGTAGCGAGGGAGGTTCAAGAAGTTGGGGATCTCCACGATGTCATCCTTTCCGTCCGCCGCGAGCTGTTGACCGGCTTAGAACAGGGTATCGTATCAACGCCATCCAGATCAATCATAGAATCCGATTTTGCCTCGGGTTGTCATGTGCGGTCGAATCCCGCAAATCAATCACAGAATCCAAATACCCCATAAAGGTAATACACACTGTGTCCCGCATAAGGCAAGACCTCCTTAAGAGACAAATAACAACCGCTGAGGCATCATTTCCAGAATGGTAAACAGATTGCGGAATGAGGTGTTTGGGGCAGAGTCTCTCCGCAAGCGCTTTTCAGTTAAGGGTCTAGAGCAAAAACGTGTACCAGTCAGGGAACTCAATGAAAAATCGCGGTTGAGGCACAAATTACTGGGACATAGAGAAATATTTCGCTTGGTGTGAAGATCACAAGACCCTTCGGCCGAAGGGTGCAAAAAAGCCCCATAAGGCAACATCAGCCCCGGTAATCACCGGGACGACCGAGGAGGGAATTTACATCAACATTTCGCCCTGAATCCTTAACCCAGGGGTATAGACTTAAGGCTTCTGCAATGTGTTATAATATAGAAACGTTAAGCTAGCCACCATCTTATGTGCCGCCGACATTTTTAGGGAAAGAAAGGTGGTTTTCATGCGTAAAGCACTCGCATTGGCAGGGACTGTGGTCAATATATTTCTTCCCGGCGTCGGGACGTTGATTATGGGCAAATTTGCTTCGGGCATCGTTCAATTAGGTCTTTTGCTTATGGTGTGGCTCCTCAAGACCGTAACTTTCGGCATAGCTGGAATGTTTCTGTGGCCAGTCGGCGTCGCTGTTTGGATATGGGCTGTGGGCGGCGGTGTGATTACCTACTATTCACTGCCGGATCGCCATCACAAAGCGTTGCGGTATTGAACAGCTGAAAAGTGGTTAATCGTCAGTCACCGACTTCCCCGTCCCCGCAAGCCAGGGGAGGGGGTTTCGTCTACGCCAGGCTAGTTTTTTAAGGTACATCCTCAATCCACTGCATTGGCTTCTCGGCTGATAGCATCCGAGCAAAAACCCCCGAATGACTCGCCAATTCTGAAGCCGGTCCCGACTCTGCCACTACCCCTCGATTTAGCACAATAACCGAATCCAATGCATCAAGATTGGACAGGCGGTGGGTAATCCATAACATGGTCTTTCCCTGCGCCCATCGCCGTATCGCGTGAATAACCTGGCGCTCCGTCATCGCGTCCAGCCCCTCAGTTGCTTCATCCATGATCACAAGAGGCGTATTCTGAAGAATAACACGCGCAATGGCAACCCGTTTTCGTTCCCCACCGGACAATTGCGTTCCTTGTTCACCAATGACTGTATCCAAACCCTCTGGTAATGATGCGACCACCTGACGCAGCTGCGCAATGTCCAATGCCTGCTCCATTTGTTCCGGTGTAGCCTCGGGGTGAGCCAGCAACAGATTGTGGCGCAAGGTCGTGTTAAATAAGTGAGGTTCTTGTTCGACGACCGACGCCAAATGCGGCAAGTCCCGAGCATATATCCTTTTCAAAGGCACCGTATTGAAAAGCGCTTCGCCCCCAGAATAGGCCCATAAGCCGGAAAGAACGCCACTCAAGGTCGTTTTGCCTGCGCCACTAGGGCCAACAAGTGCCACATGCCTTCCTGCTTCAACAGAAAACGTCACTCCGCGAAGGGATTCGAGACTTTTGTCATCGTACGCAAAATGCACATCACGCAATAGAACCCGAGGGGGATTGCCCTCAGCTAACACCATTTGGGCATCCACCACCCCTTGATTTTCCCAAGGTTTTTTGTCGACAAGTTCATTGATCCGAATGACCGCCTCTTTGATCTGCCCCTGAAACTGAAAAGCTCCTGGCAATTGGTTAACCGCTTCAAAACTGGCCAAGGTGAGCAACACCACAACCGGCAACAAGATGGGCGCTAGGCGATGACGGTCAATCAGAGTGATTCCGATCACCAAGACAACCCACATGGCCCCATTATTGAGTAATAGCATCAGGGCCGATGATATGCCTTTGATCCCGTTCAAATATCCGCGCCATCTGGCCCATTGCCGAATTTGTCCGGCAATGACATGGAGATGCGGCTTTTCTTGATTCATGGCTAAGATGTCTATATTGCCGCGAGTAATCTCCACCACTTGCGTACTCAGTACGCCGCGAGCCCTTATGAGCGATCGTCCCGTGTTTTTGGTCGCCCATTGCGCCAAGTACGGCACAACGAAGCCGCTGACCAAGAGAAATACCGCAAGAGCCACTGCTAAAGCCGGAGCGAATGCGCTCATAAATAGTGTGGCCGCGAGAAATGTGAACACGGCGACTAAGGGAGGCGAAAACAGCCCGAGGTAGAGATTTTGCAGAACATCAATATCTCCCACGACGCGGCTTAATAAATCCCCGGAGTGATAGGTTCCCTGACTGGCGGGAATAAGAGGCTCAAGACGGCGGTAGACAAAAACCCTGAGTTCTTTGAGCAGTTGAAAAGTAACATCGTGAGAAATATAACGCTCAAAGTACCGGAAAATCCCTCGCGAAGTGCCAAAAAACCGCACCCCGACAATCGGCACCCACAAAAGCAATATCGTATAGGGATGCTGGGCAGCCTTAGCAATCAGGTAGGCCGAAGTGGCCATCAAGCCCATATTGGACGCTACCGTAAAAATTCCCGCTAAGAGCGCCAAAATGACCCACCATTTATAGGGTTTCAGCATTCCTAGATAGCGAGCCATATCACCCCACCCCTTCCTGGTTCGGCATCTTGTAGGCTTGCATTAATTCACGATAGAGTCCTGGCTCCGATTCCAATTCTGTCGCAGTCCCTTGTTGCACCAAGTGCCCCTGATTCATCACCCAAATTTTGTCCATGTGCATCACGGTGGACAGTCTGTGCGCAACCACGAGCACCGTGCGTCCTGCCAGCAACTTTTCCAAGTCTGTCCACAGACTCGCTTCGGTTTCGGCATCGAGATTGGCCGTAGGTTCATCCATTAAAACAATCGGCGCATCTTGCAAAAAGGCCCGAGCCAATGCCAGGCGTTGTTTTTGCCCTCCGCTCAATCTCCTTCCTCTCTCTTGGATATTCGTCTCCAGTCCTTGAGGCAGATCCTCCACAAACTCCCAGGCACCAGCCGTCTTTAACGCACCGTGTAATTCTTGGCCCGTGGCGCTAGGCTTTGCCATTAACAAATTATCCCTGACTGTGCCGGAAAAAATGTAGGGACTTTGAGTGAGAAAACTCACTTGCGTGCGCCACCAAGTCATATCCACAGATTCCAGGGGCGTGTCACCAGTGCGGATCAGACCGGAATCGGGATGGGCAAAGCCCATGAGCAAGAACAACAACGTCGTTTTTCCTGATCCACTGGGTCCAATAATGGCAATCCTTTCCTGAGCCCTGATTCGCGCCGTAACTTCTTCGACTGCCCTGTTCTCCCGCCCTTCATAGCTGAAGCTAACGTTTTCGAAGGACAAGGGAGCCTCCACATTCGACAGCCTTTGCGTGCCAAACGCCTTAGTCCATTGGGGCGCATCCAGTATCTGAAAAATTCGCTGCGCGGCTTTCATGCCGCCCAGACCATCATGAAACCGTGTCCCCAAAGCACGCCAGGGAATATAGAACTCGGGAACCAGCACCAGTAAGAAGAATGCGGTACGAAAAGCCATTACACCGGAAATTAGCCTAAGGCCAATGGCCACAGCCACCATAGCCATGCTGAGAGAGGCCAGCAGTTCCAGCACCAACGCGGATAAAAACGCAATGCGCAAACTAGCCATGGTGGCTTGCCGGAATTGGTCGCTGGCTCTTTCAATCCCGTGCGCCTGGTTGGCGCTTTGACCGAGCAGTTTAAGCGTTGTCAGCCCTTGCAGAACATCCAAAAAATGAGCACTGAGACGGCTTAAAAGACTCCACTGTTTTTGCGTCTTGGCTTCGGCCTGACGGCCAATCAAAATCATAAAGAACGGAATCAAAGGCAAAGTGATAAGGAGGATCAGCCCCGAAATCCAGTCCTTAGCAAACACGTCAATCAATATAATGGTGGGAACTAATGCTGTCATGGCCACCTGGGGGATGTACCGGGCCAAATAAGGTTCTAAATCCTCCACACCTTGGATCAATGTGTTTACTAGTTCGCCCGCCTGTTCGCGGTTAACATACATGGGACCCGCGTCTAAAATTCGCTGACTTAAACGCAAACGCAAGCGGGCTTGCACACGAGTTGCCAGGCTCAAAGCACCGCTCTCGCCAAATAGCGTCAAAAGTGCTCTTAACCCAATGACGAGCAACAAATTTTCCAGCAAATACTGAACTTGGGATAAATTCTCGTGACCCAGATACACGCGGTTGACAATATCGGCTAGGTCATAAGCCTGATAGATGATCAATATTCCCCCGAGCACTCCTTGAAGCACCACCAGGCCCAGGAGAACACGAACGGACTGGATCTCTTTTAGCAACCGCGGCTGCATTTAATATCCCATCTCCTCGTCTTTGACGGGTTTGCGGAAGGTCCAATATAGCCACGTCTGATATCCCAGGATAATTGGGAGAATGATCAGAGCCGTAACCGACATGATTTGCAGCGTGTAAGTGACCGATGAGGCATTATAAATTGTCAAACTAAAGTGAGGGTTGATGCTCGAAACCATAACCCGGGGGAACAGGATCCGAAATTGACCTAAGGTTGTTGCCGCAATCGATACACTCGACAAGATGAAAGCGATGCCGTATTTGGTGAAATACGAGGCGATCCGACCTAGCAGCAAGGAGAGCACCGCCAGTCCCTGCAAGAGGACCACCACAGTGTCCACGTGTCCCGCCGCACTTGGCAGCCGATCCATCCAAATAAACCAGATGGCTAAAACCAGGGCGGCCGGCCATACCATCTTTGAGGCCATTCGTCTGCCTTGTCTGCGGGAGTTGGGATTGCCTTTAATAGCCAAATACGACCCACCTTGGACGAGAAACACTAAAACGAAAGTCAATGCGGCCCAAAGGCTGAAACTATTGAACAAGGTGCCAAAGTTTCCCACGTAAATCTTGTGTCGGGTTATCGGAACTCCACGAATGAGGTTGGCAAAGGCCATGCCCCACAGGGCAGTGACAAGAAAAGAACCCGCAAAAATCAGCCAATCCCACATTGCCCGCCATTTAGGACTTTTGTCGTGACTGCGGTATTCGATACCGACCCCCCGAACAATCAGTCCTAAGAGAATAAGAATCAACGCAAGATAAAACCCACTGAACATGGTTGCATACCATATGGGAAATGCCGCAAATAAGGCGCCTCCCGCGGCCACCAACCAGACTTCATTGGCTGACCAGATGGGGCCAATAGCACTCAAGGAGGCTCGTCTCTCGGTGTCCGTGCGGTTGATGAAGGGGTGCAGCATGCCCACCCCGTAATCGAATCCGTCCAAAATAAAGTACCCTGTGAATAAAATTCCCACTAAAACAAACCACAATTCACGCAACCACATAATCTCACCTCGCCTCCTTTTTTCCTTGCTGTTCGGCCGATAATGCCTGGCCATTAGTCTTGGCAAAAACTCTAGTCGTAGGCCCCCGTACTGCCTAAAATTAAGTCTTTCGGCTCATCCGCCCTTTGTTCAAAATCCGGATCGGGGTCCAGTCCTTGTTGAATCGCTTTCTTCCATAAATGGATGGCTGCGTACGCCATGGCTCCATAAAACACGATGAATGCCATGAGGGACAACTCGATGTCTAAGGAAGATACCGAAACCTCAGGAGATACGCCTCGCGCCGTCAGCTGCAGTCCGTACACGACCCATGGCTGCCTGCCAACTTCCGTCATGATCCATCCGGCAGAGTTCGCTAAATAAGGAAGGGCAATGGCCCAGGTCAGAATGCGCAAAAACCAGGTTTTTTGAATAAAGCGCTTCTTGCGCAATAGATAA
>JAKAAL010000212.1 GCA_021802375.1 Bacillota bacterium
GTATAAGCAGGGACAGGCGATTGGTGCATTCAATGTAGATTCTTTGGATATGGCCGTTGGGGTGGTTGCTGGGGCAGAGGCTGTAGACCAAGGGGCAATAATTCAAGTTACGGTGGATACGCTCAACACCTGGGGTTGGGAGTGGTTTGCAGGGGCACTGACGCGTCTTTTGGACACGGCTCACGTGGATCTAGGCCTGCATCTTGATCATGCCAAGCATCTTGCGGATATTCAACACGCCATCGGGGTCGGGTTTACTTCGGTTATGTTTGATGGCTCCACGTTGGCGTTTAACGATAACGTGCGGCTTACCGATGAGGTGGTTCAGGTGTCACGCGGTCAAGAGGTGATGGTGGAGGCGGAATTAGGACACGTAGGACGAGACGGAGAGCCGGGAGAATGGGAGGCGGTGACCGATCCCGAGACGGCGCGGCATTTCTTAGCCGCGACCGAAGTGGATATGCTGGCGGTAGCCATTGGCACGCGTCATGGCCATCAAGTGGGGGCAACCCATATGCGCCTAGACGTGCTTCAAGCGATTCACGAACACGTGGGATGCCCGCTCGTCCTTCATGGGTCGAGTGGAGTGCCGGATTCCTTGCTGGCCCAGGTGGTTCCGATGGGGATCGGCAAAGTCAATGTGGGAACGGAACTGCGGCGGATCTGGTGGCAAAGTGTAGAACGGAGCCAAGGAGAAAAGACGCGAAAAGCGCTGCGACTGGCTGCCGATAATATTGCAGGCTATGTGCAAAAGAAGATTCAGGTCCTATCGGGCAAGGCCTTGGATTAGTCGATCATCGGAGCATAAGGGGATCATACGGACATGGAGAGTTATATCGGAATCGATGTGGGAACGCAGGCATTGAAAGCGGTGCTCATAGATACCGTTGGGGAGATTCAATGGTCGCGTTCCGTACCCTATGCCACCCGGAGTCCCCAACGCGGATGGTTTGAACAAGACCCAAGGGATTGGCTTCATGCCTACGACCAGATTCTAGAGCAATTGGACCAGGAACGTCCCGAGCTTAATGTCCGCGGCATTGGGTTCACGGGTCAGATGCACACCACCGTCGTAGCAGACGATGAAGGGAAGCCTTTACGCCCCGCCATCTTGTGGTCCGATGGTCGGGCGTCGCATTACGGTGAGGCATTGATCGAGCGCTATGGCAAGGAGACGTTGCGGCGGATTACAGGTAATTACCCGCTTCCTAATTTTTCGCTCCTGAAGCTTTTGTGGATTCGCGACCATGAGCCGGAGATCTATCAACGTGTGAAGAAAACAGCGGTGGCCAAAGATTGGCTGCGCAATGTGGTTTCTGACACCCATCAAGCTGAAGTGACCGATGCCTCGGGCACTTTTCTGCTCGACGTGGGCCGGCGCCAATGGGCCTCCCCATTCATGCAAGATGTGGGAATCGACCCATCTTGGTGGGGGCAGGTGGTAGAGTCTACAGGCATTGTCGGCGAATTAAAGCGAGGTCCGAAAGGTTTCGGAGGGATCCCGGTGGTGGCGGGGGCCGGGGATCAAGAAGCCAGTGCCATTGGAACGGGACTGCAGAATGAGGAAGACTTGGGGTTGTCGTTAGGCACTTCCGGCGTGCTATTCTGGCCTACCACCGAGTTTCATCCGAGTCCCCATCGTTCGGTGCATGCGTTCTGCCATGCGGCGCCGAATACTTGGCACTGGATGGCGGTGACTCAGTCCGCGGCATTGTCGTTGTCGTGGCTGCGACAAGCCTTCTTTTCGGGCAAACCCTATACCGAGATTGAACGGGCGGCGGCGAATGCGTCTCCGGGTGCGCGGGGGCTATTTTTCTTCCCTTTTCTACAAGGAGAGCGGGCACCTCTGGTCAATCCCCTGGCCCAAGGTACTCTAATGGGACTGACCCCAGAACATACCTCGAGTGAGGTCGCTAGGGCGGTCTTGGAAGGGGTGGCTTTTAGTTTGTATCACGCCTGGACGGCGATGAATGCCACGGGCGCTATCAAGCCGCGGCGCATTGTGGCCACTGGTGGCGGTTCCAAGAGCACACTATGGCTCGATATTTTGGCCGGAGTGTTTGGATATCCGTTGGTCGTTGGGAGTGATCAAGGGGCCGCCCGTGGGGCAGCCCTTTTAGCCAGAGATTCCGTCGTCGGGAAGCAGCAGGACCTCTTGAAGCCAGCGTTCCACGCGAGAGAATCGGACAAGGCTTTTGATTATCGGGAATTAACTCAACGCTACATATGGTGGGCAGAACGACTGAATGGGCTGTGGGCGGATACCCGGGATTGATCGCGTCGGAGTGGCCGCCATGTGTATCGACATTGCCGATTCATGGCACCCTTTGTCGCCTAAATTTATTTGCCCCATCCGCAATGCCTGTAATAAGCCCTTGGATCCATTTTAATAGGATCCAAGGGCAATATGCGCCATGCCATATTAACGACCCAGTATTTTACCGCATGAGATTACCGTGTTGGACCACGGCTTTTACGTGAGATAGCGCTTTAATGTCCGTAAGTGGATCTCCCTGCACGGCTAGTAGGTCCGCGTAGGCACCCGGCGTAACTTTCCCGGTAATTCCTTCCACACCCAAGGCCTCTGCCGAAGTCGCCGTGGCAGCAGTCAACGCTTCCACCGGAGAAAGGCCGCAATCCACCAGCATGGCGACCTCGAGCGCGAGAGGACTATGAGGGTGTAGCGGTGAGCCGGCGTCCGTGCCTCCTGCAATCTTCACGCCATAGCGTTTCGCCCTTCGTACCGCTTCCCAAGTGGCATCCGCCACCCAGCGGCTCTTTTCGAGTACGTACTGAGGAATTCCGCTCTCCGCTCCTTGTCGCGCCATTTGAGTAAATACGGAAACGGTAGGAACGTAGTAAGTACCGCGTTCGGCCATGAGGGCAGCTGTTTCGTCGTCTAAGAAACAGCCATGTTCGATCGTGTCGACCCCAGCTAGTACGGCGTTTTTGATACCTTCAAGACCTTCTGCATGGGCTGCCACCCGTAGTCCGCGTTTGTGCGCTTCTTCAACCGCGGTAGCCATTTCTTCAATATTAAGCTGCGATTGGCTGGGTTTTTCGCCCTCGGTGTAAACTCCCCCGGTCGCCATCACCTTAATGACTTCTGCCCCCTCTTTTATCGCTTGTCGCACGGCTTTGCGCATGCCATCCGTTCCATCGACTTCACGGCCAAAGCTCCACCCATGGCCCCCGGTCATCATGATGGCTGGTCCTGCGGAGACAATATAGGGCGCTTGAATAATCCCTAGTCTTTGTGCTTGGGATAGTGCTTGCGGTACCCCATACGGGCCCCCAACGTCCCGTACTGTGGTTACACCGTCTAGGAGCGTTTTATATGCGTGATTCACGGCCCGCATGGTCATAAGGTGGGAGGATTCCGTCTCGGCCTTCCCACGGGGATGAGCCGACCCATCCCACACCAAATGTACATGGAGATCGATGAGTCCGGGAACTAGGGTCACCTGATTACCAAAGTCGATGTCGTCCCCGGAGTGATAACCGTCGGTTCCTGTATCTTTTATCCGTCCCGCCTCGTCGACGACTACGTATCCGTTCTGAAGGACGACATTGTCGCCGCACCAAACTTGCCCTGCCCGAAAAATCCTATCGCGTGCCATTAAAAGACTCCTTTCTGATGTCAGGCTTTCAACTGAAGTTCTTCCGCCGTGATGCGCTCTAAGGTTTTAGACCTCGTGTTGATTCCTAACCAGGCAACAAAAATGACGCCAATGGCGAGGACGACCGTGCTCACCGTAAATACGCCACCGAACCCAATGCGAGCATACGTAAATCCGATGATGAGCGGGGCTAAGATGCCACCGACGCGCCCGACCGCTGATGCCACACCCATGCCGGTGGTGCGATAGGATGTCGGATAGACTTCAGGCGTATACGCATAGATTCCGGCATAGCTACCATTCATAAAGAATGAGAGACAAAAACCAAAGATGATAATGGATAGGTTGGTGTGGTAGACAGCCATGAGCAGGGCTGAAATCGCACCCAAGGCCATGTAGAGAACAATAGTCTGCTTGCGTCCAAGCCTTTCGTTAAGCCATGCCGCAGAGTAATACCCGGGGATCTGGGCGAGATAAATGATGATGGAGTAGCCAAAGCTTTTGGTGATCGTCAAACCTGATTTGATTAACAGTGTGGGGATCCATGTGAAAAATCCGTAATAGGCGAAAGTGATCGCAAACCAAAGTACCCACATCATGCTGGTAGTACGAGCTACACGACCGCGCCACAGTGCCGCCAGGTTTGTCTGAAAGGTTCCACCGACATTGGCCGATCCGTCTGAGAACACGATGTTTTCTAAGGGAGGTAGAGGTTTTCCTGTCGCTTGCGCCACATGGGTCTCCAACTGTTCGACTACCAGACTGGCTTCGTGGGTGCGGTTTCGCGATAGTAGCCATCGAGGTGACTCCGGCAAGCCGCGACGCCACCAGATCAAGAGAAACACGGGTAAAGCCGTAATGATGATTACGAGTCTCCACCCAATTGGAGAGGTCGGAATCACAAAGTAACCGAGTAATGCGGCAAAAACAAATCCAAATGAGAAAAATCCCGCGAGAGCTCCTACGTATCGACCCCGGACCTTACTATTGATAAATTCCGAGAGATAGGGGGCTATAATAGCACTTTGAGCACCTGTGCCGATTCCCGCCAAAACCCGAAACACGAAGAAGAATTGCCAGCTATCCGCGAATGCGCTAATTAATGTAGCTATGCTATAAAATCCTAGCGACCACACAATTATTGTGCGGCGACCAATTAAGTCTCCGAGTGTGCCCGATAAGAATGCGCCGATGAGATACCCGATTAATAAGGCGCTACCCAAAAGACCTGTTTCACCGTTGGTCAAATGCCAAGGTTTAATAATGGCCGCTAATACAAAAGCGATAACGGCTCCGTCCATTGCGTCAAACGTGTATCCGAGTCCGCCCATGAAAAGCAGGCGGGTTTGCGGGCGACTCATTGGCAATCGCTCAAGCCGATTTAATAAGTCGTTCATACCAATCTCCCTCCCTTGAAAAAAGATTTTGTGCCACAGTATCTAGCTTGATAAAACCGCATCAGCCCTATATATAGAGCCTCTGTTCGATACCTTAAACCAGCTTTTTCATAGGTGTGGGTGCCCTGCAGGAGTATAGGTATCTCCGCTAGAAAAATTTGAGTTCTACTCCCGGTAAGAGACTGCCTATTGCGGTCCTTGCGACACAAGTCGTTGCCAGAATGTTTGTCTCTGACAATTGTGTGTAATCAGATATTGATGGGAATTGAATTTCCTGTCCAATATCATATCGGTATATAATAATATCCAGAATGTATTTATGAGGTGAGACAAGTAGAACTTCGACATCTTCGGTATTTTATTGCGGTTGCGGAGAAACTCAACTTTGGGCAGGCGGCCGCTTCGTTAAATTTATCGCAACCTCCTCTGAGCAAACAGATAAAGGATTTAGAAACCGAGCTGGGTGCGACACTTTTTCACCGTACCAAGCGACGAGTAGAACTGACGGCCGCGGGCCGGGAGTTTTTATTGTATGCTCAAGACATTCTACGTACGGCAGATGAAGCTCAATTCCGCGTTAGGCAAGTGGAAGCGGGGACCATGGGGACGTTAATTATTGGATTTACCGGGACCGCCATTTTTGACTTACAACCCATCGTCCGTACGTTTAATCAATCGCATCCTGACGTGGAAGTAATCCTACGGCGGATGGTCACCAGCGATCAACAAAATGGACTAAAAGACCGGTCGATCTCCGTCGGGCACTTAATTCTTCCACTTTCTGACACGGGACTAGATGTTCTTCCGATACGTCGGGATTCGTTTGTCGTGTCCCTCCCGGCGACGCACCCGATTGCTCAAGGGTTCGAACCCGTCAAGGTCGCTAGCCTGGCTCACGAAAACTTTATCATCACTCCTCGGGCTGCGGGCACGAGTTACCACGATGTGGTCATGTCAATCTTTCTGCAAGGTGGATTTTTGCCCCGAGTTAGCCTTGAAATAGACCATATCGAATCTATTCCCGCATTTATATCCATCGGAATGGGAGTCGCGTTTGTGCCGCAGTCGCTGTCAAATCTTAAAGTTGAAGGGGTTGTGTACAAAAGCATCGACGTGGTAAAGCCTGTGATGGAGATGGCTTTGGCATGGCGTAAAGACGATCGGTCCCCAATTGTTAGATCTTTTATTGAATGCGCCTTTAGCTATCAAGAAAGATTGTTCCACTAACAGATAATGGATACTATTTGTGTTGTAGCCTTTGGCAGACTCTACCGCACGAATAGAGATGGCAATTCACACATCCTTAGATTCCAACCATTCGGTCTCGCAAATGCTGAAACTGGAAAAATAACGGCGCATGACATCGGTGGGGTCGCTCGATCTCCAGTGCTTGAGCGGGTACCGATTAGAATACTCCGACACGTCTAAAGGCACGGCCAAAGCCGCCCTTTGGGCGTGCCGGGCACCTGCTAGTATGAGAGGGGATTGCCGGATGGCGGGACGTAATCCTGAATCTGTTTAACGCATAAGGCCACCTTGTTGGTCTGGTCATACGCTTGATACCATTCCACGGTCTTTTGTAGCGCCGTGTTAATGTCCCACTGAGGTGCCCAACCTAACTCCCATTTAGCCTTGGTGATATCGAGGCGTAACCAGGAGGCTTCGTGGACCGTGGACTGATCTGATGAGGCCAGATGCCACTGTCCGTTACCCCAGAGCTGAATCAGTGTTTCCACGACCTGTTCGACCGAAATCGGAATTGGGTCTTCTGGGCCAAAATTCCAAGCGCCTGCATATTTTATAGGATCTTGCATGAGCTTGGTCGTTAGCAAGAGATAGCCATAGAGAGGTTCTAACACATGTTGCCACGGACGAATGGCGGTGGGATGGCGGACGATGATGTCTTGGGTGGCTTGCAAGATCGGA
>JAKAAL010000213.1 GCA_021802375.1 Bacillota bacterium
CTGGCCCACTATAGGGTGGTCGTTCTTATTGGGGATCGTCGGGTTTACCCTTCCAGTCTACTTGCAGTCTTTAGGGTTGTACTTGTCCTCGCCGGCAATGGCGGCGATGTCCATTGCCTTGGAACCTTTGGCAACCGCAGTGATTGCTTCGGTTTGGCTGAAAGAATCTTTGGGTCCGGGGCGCAAATGGGCTCTGGGAACGGCAGTGGCCGGGGCGTGGGCTATTGCCGGTTTTCCCACCATCGGGCATCGTGGATATCTGGTGGGAGATTTGGTGTTATTAGCTGCAATTTTTTGCTTTGCCACCTACAATGTCTTTTCTTCACGGTTGGCAGCCAAACTTTCGGCGCCTACAGCCAATACGGCTACTTTGCTGGGGGGGTTCATCGGTATTGTGCCGGTGTGGCTGCTGACTGGGGGGAAGATGCCGACGACTTGGGTGCATGGCGAATTGTGGGCTCTTTTATATCTTGCTCTGTTGGCAACCGCATTGGCTTATTACCTTTGGATGTTTGCGGTAACTAGTGTGCCTGTGGCATTGGCAGCCTTGTTTTTGTATTTGCAGCCAATTTTGGGGGTGTTGTTTTCCGTGATTATTACCCATACTAAATTGACTTCGCCATTTTACATTGGATCCGGGTTAATTATGCTGGCCTTATATTTGGGTCGTGAAGCTGAGCCTGCAACTCCGCTTAACTAACCCAAAACGGGGGGGCCAAAAAATGGCCCCCCACGACGTTATCAACCCTGGGTATTGACTCGGGGGTTGACCCGACTTTCGTAGGCATCAATTTCAGGAGCAAAAGCCAATGTGCGGCCAATATCATCTAATCCTTGCAGGAGACTTTCTTGGGCGTAGGCATCCAGAGGGAAGGAAAAGACTTCTCCCGCATCGGTGGTCACGGTGCGGGCTGTGACATCGATGGTAAGCCAGAGTCCCTCGGGGTCGACGGCCTCGGCCATTAACCGGCTGACGTCACTTTCTGCCAAGGGAATCGGCAACAAGCCGTTCTTTAGACAGTTATTGTAAAATATATCGGCAAACGACGGCGCAATGACAGCGGCAAGTCCCCAGTCTTGCAAAGCCCAGGGAGCATGTTCTCGGGACGAGCCAGAACCAAAATTTGGTCCCGCTAAAAGAATAGTGCCCTGACGATATTGCGGCTGATTGAGAATGAAATCAGGCCGTTCGCTGCCATCTTCGGTAAATCGCCAGTCAAAGAACAGGAACTGTCCAAAACCAGTCCTTTCAACTCGTTTGAGGAATTGCTTGGGAATAATCTGGTCAGTATCGATATTAGAACGATCTAACGGAATTGCGCGTCCACGATGCTGTGTCAAAGGCTTCATGACGACACCTCCACGGTATGCAGCAAAGGCCGGATATCCACAAAATGTCCGAATAACGCGGCTGCAGCAGCCATTTCAGGGCTCACCAGGTGGGTACGGCCGCCACGCCCTTGCCTTCCTTCAAAATTGCGATTCGATGTCGATGCGCATCGCTCACCTGGTTCCAGGATATCTTCGTTCATTCCCAGACACATGCTGCAGCCTGGTTCGCGCCACTCAAACCCTGCTTCCTGAAATACTTGGTGGAGTCCTAACTGTTCGGCTTGGCGTTTGACAATGCCGGATCCCGGAACCACCATGGCATGCACTGTAGGGGCGACATGACGGCCTTTGACCACACGAGCAGCACGAATCAAATCTTCGAGTCGGCCATTGGTGCAGGACCCAATAAAAACCCGGTCGATGGCAATCTCTTGAATAGGGGTACCTGGCTTTAGATCCATATATTGGAGGGCCAATTCCCTTGCCGTCTTCTCAGACAAATTTTGGGCCTGTGCCGGGTCTGGAACACTAGATTCAATAGATGTGACCATTCCGGGATTGGTTCCCCAAGTGACCATAGGGGCTAGTTGGTTCAGGTCCACGGTTACCACACGGTCAAAATGTGCCCCGGGGTCAGTAGCGTAGGATAGCCATGTGACGGCTGCGGAGTCAAACTCTGAACCTTGGGGAACAAAATGTCGGGTGCGAAGATAATCGATGGTCGTCGCATCGGGCGACACCATTCCTACCCGGGCTCCGGCTTCGATTGACATGTTGCAGAGCGTCATGCGTTCTTCCATGGTCAAGCTATGAACCGCTTCACCGGTATATTCGATGACATAGCCTGTAGCACCGGCCGTACCGATTTGCCCAATCAGAGCGAGAATCATATCTTTCGGGGTGACGCCAAATGGACGGCTCCCGATGAAGCGAACTTCCATAGTTTGTGGCCGCCCTTGCACCAAACATTGGGTTGCCAGCACGTGCTCGACTTCGCTGGTGCCGATACCGAAGGCCAGAGCGCCAAAGGCGCCGTGGGTTGCGGTATGGCTATCACCGCAGACAATCGTCATACCAGGTTGGGTTAATCCTTGCTCAGGGCCCACTATGTGGACGATACCTTGCTCGGGGTGAGACAAGTTAAAAAGCGGAATGCCGAATTCCTGGCAATTGGACTCCAAGAGTTCAATTTGTCGACGCGCAATCGGATCTTGGATTGGGACCGACCGATCAGTGGTGGGCACATTATGATCCATGACCGCAAAACTTTTGTCCGGCCGCCGCACGGAACGGTGATTTAGCCGTAATCCTTCGAAGGCTTGTGGAGATGTAACCTCATGGAGAAGATGTAAATCTATATAAAGAAGCGAGCGATTATCGTCAATGGTAGTGACCACATGTTGTTCCCAAATTTTTTCAAATAGGGTACGAGTAGCCATTTTACACCTTCTTTCAATAAAATCGGATACGGGAAGCATTTGAGAATATGACGTCAGTATATCAGGCGAAAGCTAAACCGGAAACTCTGCGATTGCTCAGCGCTTTGGCCCGCGACCCTATGAGTCTTTTCGGTTAGAGCATATCATCGCCCAGGGAATTGATCTAATATATAGATGCTATCCTTCCCATAGGAAGATCCTATCGCGCGAAGCTTCACGGAGTCTGTGCCGTCCACAATTCCCAATTTTTGGCTCTGCTTATTTCTCTTAAAGCCCGATACGGATCTTCCTCATCGGGCCAGCATGGCCTACCACCAGAGAAGGTGGACCCGTAGGAACATTTCGCAGAAATCCGCCAAGTCAGGGAAATTGATATAAAATAGCGCTTCTGGTGTCTCCTCTACGACGGGTATTATAGATTTTTAATCTTTTGCACATAGGACGGCTTAAAAAAGGAGAGCCTAATAGCCCCATTGATTATGGGCCGTTTGGTCCCCGGTCATGGACCATGAGCCCATGGGCTGGTATGCAATGTCTCGATAGACTGAACACATGAATTTTGTAGGGGGTGTAGTAATGTCACCAGGATCAGGCAACTTTATTGTGGAAGGGCTGTTTTTGTTAACGTTTATCGTCGGACTATTTTTGCCACAGAGGCGACACTAGTCATTTCAGAATAATTAAGGAGTGATATGCCATGGCCAACTGGACACTTACATCAAAACGCATGGCGGAACAAGTGTTGTCAGCCGATACCTGGCTCCCCAGTGAAATGCCGGAATATGCGCAAGGGTTTATGTACATGCTAGGCTCATTGACTGCTTCAAGTTTTGTGGCTCTCATTATTTCGGGCATCATTTTGGCGGCCAACGGCCCCGACACTTGGTCGTATAACGGGGCGATGCGGTTTGTCGCAGCGACTCACTTTTGGTCGGTGCAGGCATTCTTTTTCTTCATGATGCTCCATCTATGGAGGGTGTTTTTTTCCGGCGCTTGGCGTGGAGGACGAGGAATGACATGGCTTCTTGGGGCTATTTCCTTCTTAATCGCCATTCCTACAGCATTTACCGGATTTTTGATTAACGGCGATTTGTATTCCCAATGGAATGCGGTGCAGGCCAAAGACGGACTGAATGCACTAGGATTAGGCTGGGTGAACCTGACCAATGGGGGGCAGATGTTTGGTATGCATGTGGTGGTGCTTCCCTTAACGTTAACCTTGTTGATTGGGGCCCACATCACCCGAGTCCGCATCAAGAGTGTAGTGCCTCCCTACCCTGACGTAAAAAGCCAGTCCCCCGAAGGAGCGACAAAATCATGACAAAGACCTCTGACGATATGGTAAAAAGCTACCGGATGGTGCCGGAAGACTTTGTGAAACACCTTTTTAGCACTTTCGTGATTGTGACCATCGTAGTATTGGTGGCCTCGATTCTGTTTTCGGTGCCAGAAAAGCAGCCGTTAACCATTAAGGGGTATGCCACCAGTAATCCGGTAGCATTCGAACAAGTTGCTCTACGGGCGCTTGATGGCCAAGGACAAATCGCAAATTACGGGCCGCCGTATAATAACGGCACGGGAAATGTGGAAAGCGTGTTGCAAAAGACCGTCGGCATTCTCCATCCCATCAATGCCGAGCAGAAATTCATCTTAAATCCCTTGAAGATGGCTGCTTCGATTAACCCGGCAATTGCTCCGGCATTGACCCAATTCGAAAGTGCTAGCCCCGCGCAACAGGCTCTATGGGAGACCCGGTATACGGCGGCCTTAAATAAAGGGCAATATCAAAATGGCGTGGTGGTGGTTCCAAAGGGCAATTATGGACCATTGCCGACACTTATCAATGCTACGTTGTCACTTGGAAAGAGCGGATTGATGTCGGGCGCGCTTATCCGGAATCCCTCGGTAACTACGCGATTTGACAACCAAAACTATCTGTTGTTCCTCCAAGGGCAACCGTTGCAAAAGGATCCTGCCACGCAAAGTCTGGTCGGCGGCAACTGGGGAATCATTCACCCGGCCATCAACGGATACCCTGCTGCTTGGTGGATGACCATTCCTACGTGGATTTACCAATGGCCAGTGGTCGCCAACTCGTCGGCCAGTGATGCGCTAGCATTAAGTATCGGTTTCCTCTTCTGGTTGGCTTTGGCCTTGATACCATGGATTCCCGGGCTAAACAAACTGCCCCGGTACCTGGGAGT
This sequence comes from Bacillota bacterium, assembly GCA_021802375.1. The sequence goes on from JAKAAL010000213.1 coordinate 4,976, forward strand.
GCACCGTTTGATTTGGCGTGAATTCTACAGGAACCATGCAAATGGCCAAGGCACTGTAGCGACACCGGATCAAAGTCATGCGTCGTAATTGGAGTTGGAACCTAATCCGAATGGTGGTAGGAAGTGCGCTGGGCATCATCGGATTTGGCACCCTTAGTTCGGGATTTGTGGATCTGAGTGCTCCCACCATGGTGATCGGTCTGATAGAGATTCTTGTTGGTACGTTTGTTACCTTAGGAGTATTGGCCCCACTGCGGCATCGACCAATGCAGCACTAGGCAGGTAGTATTCAATATTCAAAACGGCAACCCAAACAAAATGGGTTGCCGTTTTCGTTTTGACGCCCAGTACAGCTAACCAAGGATGCTGCGTGTGATCAAGGAAATTGGTGGCCGCATACCGACCCGGGGTTCCCGGTTTTTAAAACTCTTCATCATTTATTGTCACCCGTGGACCGGGTATAGCATAACGTGGGATGGGAAATACCAAAATTTGCTAAATGAAGGAGAGATGAATCGATGGCATTTTCTTTTGCGGTTGTAGATCCTACGGGCAATACAACAGCCACTGCAACAACCGCTGTTAACGTGTCGCCCACCACATCAATTATCACCGGTTCCAATTTTACACCCGGGTCGAGTGTTACTGGTGTGGCAAACGTGTCAAATACGGGGACGGTTGATGAGTTCTACCAAATTACCATCAATTGGTCACCAACGGGAAGTACAAGTTCTGGGGCTGCCACGCGTTTGGTGGATGAATTAGTCGTCAGTGTCACCGCCGGATCGCCAAATGCCACCGCCTCGCCCGTGTTTGCGGGAACCATGTACGATTTAGTTGATCAGCCAGCCAGTCCTGGTCAGGCATTGCCACTAAGTATCGGCAACGAAAATGTTCAGTTTGTGGTTACGTTGCCCAATACTGCGTCTTCAAGTTATCAAAGCATCGACGTTGGCTTCGATATTGTATTTGTAGCCTTATCCTAACTTCCTAGCATAGTAGTTGGGCTCTGCAGCGGGGAGGCGCCATTGATGCTTCCCCTAAGGGGGTAAGTGGGAATTCGCCAACAAAAGGAGTAGCATGATGAAGACACGGATTGCGATTTTAACTTCCAACCACTTTGAACCGTCTGGTATACGCCAAGTCTACGGTGGGGCAGAACGATACGGTGTTGAACTAACTCGGTTGTTACTCGATATGGATTATGATGTCGAATGGTGGCAGGTTGGGGATAATTGGCGCAAGGAAATTATTCCGGGTGTACCTATCCGGGGAATTCCAGAAACGGAAACACCGTACCAAACAATGCCCCATTTGAACCAAGTGTTCTTCGAACAGGCCGTAGATGCCGATGCAGCCATATATTTTGTGATGTATCTGGCTTATCCTACGGTATTTCCCAAAAGCATTTCCGTTTCGCATGGCATTTACTGGGACCATTCGGGAATGGACAAATTTCTACCCAATGGGCAGGATCGCAATGAATGGCTGCGACGGCTGCAAATGGCCATTTCGGGTGTCAGTTCTGTTGTGTCCGTGGACACTGCAACTATCAATTGGGTCCGAGCAACCTGGCCTATTCTGGCGCAAAAATTCAGCTATGTTCCTAATTTCGTGGACTTGGATGCATTTTATCCGAAAAAGCGGCATGACATCGACTCCACCTCAACGCGCGTGCGGGTAGTGTTTCCCCGTCGTGCAACTACCGTGAGAGGCATTAATGAAGCCGGAAAGGCTGCCTTATGGCTAACGGAATCTAATCCCGATATAGAAGTGCATTTTGTGGGAAGGGCGCACGATGATGCCATGGAACGAACCATGACAGCATGGGCTGCCTCCCATGATCGGATTTTCTATTATTGGCTGCCGCCGCATTTAATGGCAGAACTGTACCGTTATGCCGATATTGTTTGGATACCAACCAAGTCCAGTGAAGGC
>JAKAAL010000214.1 GCA_021802375.1 Bacillota bacterium
CGGCCAAAACGGTTCAGGTGGAAGAATCGCGGGGGGGTGCCCTAGGGAAACCTGGGAAGACGTATACTTGGCCCATGGTGGCCGATAGCCAGGGAAATCCCGTGGATCTGCGGAAGGTTCCCGGGGCCCATGCCCAATGCTATGGCTTTGCTTATGCCACGGCGCTATCCGCCGGGTGGCTAGCGCTATCGGCTCCCGATGATCGGCCGGGGTTTGCCCTGGCCTTTGATCCGCTGGCCTTTCCCACCGTGTGGCTGTGGTTGGTGTACGGGGGCTGGCGCGGTTTGTACCATGTTGCTCTCGAACCCTGGACCAGCTTTCCTTCTCGCATGGACGTCGCCAGTCAGGAAGGACGGACGGTGACGCTGGCGGCGGGCGCACGGTGGGAGACGGCAGTGACGGCGGTAGTTCACCGAGGTTGGCAGCAGATTGATCAGGTCACGACCGAGGGCGAAATTCGAGGACAATGCAAGGAGGGGCGGTCATGAGACGATTGGCAGGTCGCGGGGCCTTGATAACGGGAGCGGGATCGGGAATCGGGGAAGCCACGGCGAAACAATTTGCGGCCGAAGGCGCTCGCGTGGGAGTCTTGGATATTGAGGCTCGCCGCGTCGAGGCGGTGGTCGCTGCGATTACTGAGCAAGGTGGTGACGCCTTGGCATTGAGGGCCGATGTGAGTGACGCCGACCAAGTCGAGCTGGCCGTGAAACAGATGCTGGCCGGGGGGCGATTGGATGTTTTGGTGAACAACGCTGCCGTGCAGCACATGGGGGCCCTGCATCAGTGCACCGATGCGGCGGTGGATGCCATGATCAATGTCAATCTAAAAGGCAGTGTGTATGGGTGCCGCGCCGTGCTGCCCACCTTCATTGCGCAAGGCCACGGGACCGTTTTGTTTACCAGTTCGGTCCTGGGTTTAGTCGCCGACCCGGACTTGGCAGTCTACGGAGCGACCAAGGCGGGGATGTTAGCGCTCATGCGGTCTATCGCCGTGGCCTATGGTCCGCAAGGCATTCGGGCGGTCGCGGTGTGCCCAGGTGACGTGGAAACTCCCTTGGTCGCCGAGTACTTTCAGTTCCAACCGAATCCGTCCGCTGCCCGTGACGCGGTCTATGCGCACTACCCGTTGCGGCGCATTGCCGATCCTGGGGAAGTCGCGAAGGTCCTGGTATTTTTAGCGTCGGAGGAGGCGTCGTTTATTAGTGGGACCCCGATCGTTGTGGACGGTGGCCTCTTGGCCAACGTGTATTAACTCCCCGCGCAGGAGAGAGGCCACAGATTCCCTGAAAGGATGGATACCGATGATCGTGATTGCCGAGATGATGGACCCGAGTGGGATTGAGCGACTGTCCGGGTACGAGGAGGTGCATTACGATCCGGACCTCTTTCGAAAACCTGACGCGCTGAGCCAATGGCTAGCCCGGGCGCAGGCGCTCATCGTACGGAATCAAACGCCGGTCACCGCCGAATTGTTGGCATCGGCTCCCGTGCTTCAGGTGGTGGGACGGCTCGGCGTCGGGCTGGACAACCTCGATTGCCTAGCAGCCAAACGTCAGGGCGTCCGCATTGTGACGGCTCAAGGCGCGAATGCGGTGGCGGTGGCCGAATATGTCTTTGCTTGCTTGCTGAATGCTATCCGACCTTTGGAAGCGGTCGGAGCTCGTGTGAAAGCTGGAGAATGGGATCGTACGCGCGGTGGAGGAGAACTCTTTGGTAAAACGCTCGGCCTTGTGGGGCTAGGAGACATTGCGACCCGGGTGGCATTTCGAGCACGTAGTTTTGGGATGAACGTCGTCGCGTATGATCCATGGCAAGTCTCCGCCCACCTGGCCGCGATGGAATTGGGGGTCCGCCTGCTGGAATTTCCCGAGGTTCTGCGGATGGCCGATTTTCTCAGCGTGCACGTGCCATTAACGGAGGAGACTCATCACCTACTCGATGCCGATGCGCTTACGCACGTCAAACCCGGTGTCTATCTCATCAACACATCCCGCGGAGGCGTCATCGATGAGAGGGCTTTGGCGACGGCCGTCACGCAGGGCCGATTACGAGGAGCTGCCTTGGATGTACGGGCCCACGAACCTCCACCGGCGGACGATCCGTTGCGTGATCTCGAGACGGTGAGGACGACGCCGCATATTGCAGGCCTGACGACGGAGGCAGGGCATCGTACCGCGCTGATGGTCGCCGACGATGTGCTTCGCGTCTTGGCTGGCCAGCCGCCTTTGGGAGCGGTATGAGCCGGACCTGAGCGAGGTCTGGGGCATCCATGGATCGAATATGTGGTGTGCCCGGGAGTGCCTGAGTCGATTCGACAAACGCGGGAGGATTATTTGCGGCTGGCGGATTTGTTCAATGATGTCGGCGCCGTCTGTCACCAGGCGGGGATGAAATTTGGCTACCATAATCATCACAGCGAATTTGAAGTATTTGACGGGGAACAGGGGTTCGATTTGATTTTCGCGCATACCGACCCGCAGTTCGTACAGATGGAACTCGATGTGTTTTGGGTAGAAAAAGCGGGGGCTATCGAGCGGTGAAGTATTTACGCAATATGCCGGACGCTGTGAGTTGATTCATATCAAAGATATGACTCGCGATGATCGGCAGACCTTTGCCGAGGTGGGGCAAGGTCGATTGGACATCCCAACGATGGTATCGGTGGCCGAAGCGTCGGGCGTGAAGTGGTTGCTGGTGGAACAAGACGTGTGCGAACGCGATCCCTTCGAGAGTGTCGTCACTCTTAGTTATGAGTATTTACGCAGATCCAATCCGACCGCCATCGCCATTGAGCTGCGATCTAACCCGTTTCGCGAGTCGTCCCTTACTTAGATTTGCCTGATTTGCCGACGGAGACCGAGTGGCTTGCGGGTTTTTGGCAACTCTTTTGCGAGTAAAACTTGACGTGTAAGCTTTTCACCTCGGTATTCCTCCCGTGCCTGGCCTCCGGCCTAGCCGGGGGAATCCTGCCAACAGACGGTTGACGATGTTTTAATAAATGGATAGGATAACCTTAAGTGGTAGGACCAAAGGCATCAAAACAGCCATGAGGACTTACCAATATTGTCGGAAGCGCACCACCATTAGGGGGGCGGCTCAAGGAATGGGGGTGTCTTCCTCCTGGAGCTTTGGTAACGGGGGGAATTTATCCGGGTGGTGCGGCAACGGCCTCATCACCGAGTCGTCCCCGCACCAGCGGTGGGGGTGACGTCGATGCTGGGAGGCCTCTATGAGTTTGCCGCGTGGAATCGAGCTGGCTGGATGGCTCGGAGCCTCGCTAAGGAAGGAAGTACGCATGCACGCGATTATTGCAAGTGCCCATGGAGCGCATCAGGTCAGGTTAGGGCAGCGGCCTACGCCCCGCGATCCGGGTCCCGGGCAGGTGATTCTGAAAATCACCGCGGTCGGCGTTTGTGGCAGTGACCTCCATATTTATCACGGGACCGAAAGTTTTCCCATGCGGTATCCGGTGGCGTTAGGTCATGAGATGACGGGGAACATCGTCGCCATGGGCGACGATGTGACCGGATTTGCTGTAGGTGACCGCGTGGTCAGTGAAACTGCCTACGCCGTCTGTGGCACCTGTCTGCTCTGTCGGCAAGGCCATTATAACTTATGTCCTGAGCGGTTGGGCTTTGGTGCCTTAGTGGATGGGGGCATGGCGGAATATCTCGTGACGCGAGCGGCGATAGTGCACCGGGTTCCCGACGCCGTCGACCCGGTAGCCGCTGCCATGACCGAGCCGACAGCGGTGGCTTTTCATGGGTTGACGGTTAACGCCACACTCACACCAGGAGATACCGTGGTGGTCATCGGTCCGGGTCCGGTAGGCTTGATGGCCACGCAGGTTGCGCGTCTCTACAGTCCTCGCCAGTTGGTCGTATTGGGTACGGTAGCCGACGCGCCACGCCTCACACTCGCCCAACAGTTGGGAGCTACCGACGTCTATGACGACGCCGGGATGGCGATTTCGGCGCTCGAAAGCTCAGGATTTGGCGTCGGGGTGGATGTGGTGATTGATGCTTCGGGCATCACCGGTACCTTGAAGACGGCGTTGGCTCTGGTGCGACCCGGCGGCCAAATTGTCAAGATAGGCTGGGGGCCGGAAATTCCGACATTTGGCTTGGACACCTTGGTGGCCAAGGCGGTGACCTTGCGCGGATCGTTTAGCCACCATTGGGAGACCTGGGAACGGGTGCTATCGTTGATGGCGACGGGGCAGTTGCAGCCCAGGGCAATCAGTCAGGTGTACCCCTGGAAGGATTGGAACCGTGCCTTTGAGGAGATGGCGACGCATCAAATCGGCAAGGCGGTGTTAACCCTATGAGTCTTTCGGGGATCAATTTATGGGAACCGCATGTTCAGATTTCCTTGGACCTGCCGACGCTCGCCGAGGCGTTGCCCATGGCGGAAATCGCGATCGCATCCGGAGTCGACTGGCTTGAGGTCGGAACGCCACTGATTCTGGGCGAAGGGGTGCATGCGGTTTCGGCGCTCCATGCGCGCTATCCCGATACGCCAATTGTCGCCGACCTAAAAACCATGGACGGCGGATACCTCGAGGCCGAAATGATGGCCCGGGCTGGGGCGTCATTTGTCGTGGTGATGGCCGTGAGTCATCGAGCGACGATTGACGCCGTGATCCAGGCCGGAAACCGTTACCAGATCGGCGTGATGGGGGATGTGTTGGCCGCTCCGGACCGTGCGGAGGCGGCTAGAACGTTGGAGCAAGCCGGAGTCGACGTCGTCATTGCGCATCTTGGATTCGATGAACGCCACGCGCTGGGTGGCAGTCCTTTGGACTTCCTGAGTGACGTGGTCGGAGCCGTTTCGATTCCCGTGCAAGCGGTGGGAGGGCTTAGCCTCGAGGATTTGCCGCAACTCCCCGCGAAGGGTGCCCCGTTGGTCGTGGTGGGCGCCCCCTTGGTGATCGATAACCATGCGTTTTCTCCGGCCACGGAGCGCCACGCCTTATCCCGAATTTTAGGCGACGTAGTGCGAGCCGTGAAAACCGGGCGATCATAGGCGCGAGCGGACCCCTAATAACGGAGGTGAGTCTTATGGCACGGCCCTATCTCGCAGCGTTTCCCAAAGGGTACTTTGATGCCTTAGTGCATGGTGAACGCTCTATCTATTCGTGGCTGGACGAGGCGGCCACGTTACCGCTGAACGGGGTGGAAATGTACCCGGACTTTTATCCGGATACCGACGATCAGACGATTCATGCCGTCTACCGGTATGCCGATGATGCAGGCCTCGCCATTCCGATGCTGTGTACCTCGCCGGATTTCACCCACCCCGATGCGTCTTTTCGGACTCAACAAGTGCGATGGATGGCCGAGTGGATTGCCCGCATGGCCGAAGCGCCTAATCCTCAAGGGTTTCATTCCTGTCGCGTGTTGTCAGGCCAAAATCGGCCGCACGTGGCCGAAGCCGACGGTATTCGCTGGGTCATCGATGCCATTGGCGATCTTCTCCCGGTCGCCGAACGCTATGGTGTTCACCTGGTGATGGAAAATCACTATAAAGATGGGCAGTGGGAGTATCCCGAATTCGCGCAAAGTCTGGAACGGTTCCGGGCCATCGTGCAGCAGATTGACTCGCCGTGGTTTGGGGTGAACTATGATCCGTCCAATGCCTTGGTTGCCGGTCAAGATCCCATCGCGGTTTTACGCCAATTTCTTCCCCAGGTCCTAACCATGCACGCCAGTGATCGTCATCTGAAACCAGGCTTTGCTGTGCAACACGTGACCGAATTTCATGGTCAAGGCTATCCCGAGGCGTTGGAGCACGGCGTCATCGGCCAGGGACTCATCGATTACCCACGCGTCATGAGCCTATTGCGGGAGGCGCATTTTTCCGGGTGGATTTCGATTGAAGATGGGGTGCACGGGCCTGCGGATCTGGCGGCGTCGGCGACATTTCTCGTGCAGATCTTGGATGAGCATTTTGGCGTGGTGGACGACCTGGGATTATGAGTCGTCGGTTCGGCCGCGGGGGCCCCAGTGGCCGCGCGGAAGAGGCCTGGACACGGATTGTTGAGGAGGCGCATCTGGCCACCGGGGATCGCCTGCCGAGCGAGCGCCAGCTCGCGGTCAGCTTGGATGTGAGCCGAGGCACGGTACGCGAAATCCTGAAAGCTTGGGAGGCGCAAGGGCGGGTGGTGATCCGTCCGGGGGCTGGCTGCTTTTTACGCGATCGGCACTTACCCCATTCCGAGCACGTGCTGGAGGTCTTCGGAGAAAAACTTCGGGTGATGGACATTTTTGAGGTGCGCCGAGGGTTGGAGGTGACGGGAGTCCGCCTGGCGGCCATTCGGGCCTCCGAGGAGGACCTGACCCGCCTCGGTCAGCTTGTGGATCGGATGCAAGCCTTGGTCCAAGAGACCCGCACGGATTCCTTTTTGCAGTTTATTCAGGTGGATCAATTATTTCACCGGGCCATTCAGGAAGCGACCCATAATCCCTTATATCCTGTGCTCTTTCAAGCCCTGAGTCCCGTGTTGGAGAAAGTCAGTTGGAATGCCTCGCGGCGAACGGGGGCGCGTCAGCACGCGCTCGATTATCACCGAAAGATTGTCAGGGCAATTCAACAAAAAAATCCGGACTTGGGGGCGGCCGTCATGGAACTGCATCTCAGTGATGCCGAAGAGCTGTTAACCGCCGTGTTGGCCGGCGAGGAGTAAGGAGTGTTACAATTTTAACCTACGAGTTCCTCCTCCAAAGGCTTGCTATGCGGTTTAATCGTGTAATTCCACCGCACATGCTGACCGTCGGGGCGCTCAATCTGAAGATTCTCGATGGATTCCTCCGTCGGTTTCTGGCCGGTGGGGTAGGATCCCAAGTCGAGGTCGGCTTGAATCGTTAGACCCTTTTTGGTGCGCGTATGGCCAATCAGGTTG
>JAKAAL010000215.1 GCA_021802375.1 Bacillota bacterium
AAATGGGCTCAGTTGAGTCAATTTGGTGCCTTGGCCGGTAAAGACATCTATGAAGCCGAGTATTGCGTTCATGATCACTATCGCTACAATTGTCAGGGCATCACCGATTTCTCCTAGAGCAAAAGAGACTGCAGTAGCTCCCAATAAGACCAAAACCATAAAATCTTTAAACTGGGAAAAAAAAATCGTCCATGGCGCCACCGAGGGCACTTCGGCCAAAGCATTGTACCCAATCTCTTCTAAACGCCGGTCGGCTTCGCCAACACTCAACCCTCGTTCTCCATCCGACCGCAATTGAATGGTAATTTCATCCGGTTTCAAGGTATGCCATACGTCGGCCAAGCCCGATCCCCCCTGTCCATCTTCGAGATCAGGGTATGTCCTCAAGGAGGTTGTCAGAACCATCGGCGTCAAGCCCGTGAGCAGTCAGCGATACGATATGTGGACTAGGGTAGCCCCCTGGGTATTTCAGGTGATTGCCACTGGCGTGTTAGTGGTTTACATCTCGCATGGAAATCGGTATAGCCCCGACGGCGTGGCCGTGGATATTTGGCACTAACTCCTCTAGCTATATCCGGGTTACTACTGGGGCGGATGTCCCCGTCGCTGTCTTTTGTCCTATTTGCGATTCTCGGTTTGTTGGGCCTCACTTGTCCGCCGCTGGCTGCGTTGGCTTTCAGCGCCGTTGGTTATAGCGGCAGTGTTCCTATCCCAGCCCACGTCGGGTCCCTTCACATGGTACATCACCATCAATACCTTAATATGCGCCGCTGCCTCCATAGCGCTTGGCTGGGCAGTTCATGTCATGAGGCAGAGTGACCCACAGCAACGGATCTTACTGGCCCAATTATCCCGTGCCAACCAGGAATTAACCGCTGCATCCCTTAAAATCACGCACCTTGCCCGACTAGAAGAACGAACCCAAATTGCCCGAGACCTCCACGATACCTTAGGCAATGCGTTAACGGGCATTGTGCTAACGATTCGTGACGACGGAATGGGGTTTGATCCCCAATCTATCCCTCCTAATCATTTTGGCCTGATGGGGATCCGCGAACGGGTAGCGTCGGCAAAAAGCCAACTAAGTATTGAAACCAAGCCAGGGCAAGGAGCGACTTTGCGTGTGAACATTCCGTAGAAACACCACACCAAGAACGGTTCCATGGTCCCATATTTGTGACCTCTGTTTCGCTCCGGATGTTCCCTGCCCCCGAACCTCATAGGGCCACATCGCATTTCCCGGGCTGGACCCCTTAAGTTTCGGGCCATTTTTTATTACAACCTATTCACATTTAACTGAATTAACGGTATACTGAAATCGGTTTCGGAAATCGATTTCGGAGGAAATTATGAAACCTAAGGGAATCACCATTGCGGATGTTGCACAACGGGCTCGAGTATCACCAGCCAGCGTCTCGCGATACTTAAATGGAGTTGAAGGCAATCTTTCGGCGGAAACCGCTCAACGAATCGCGCAGGTAATAGATGATTTGGGTTACCGTCCCAATGCCTGGGCCCGGTCTCTGAAGACTCAGCGAAGTGGCCTTATCGCCGTGGTCGTTGCAGACTTGTCCAATTCCTATGTGCCCGCGGTGCTACATGGCATCGAAAACATTACCAACAGTGCCGGGTTTAGTCTTTTAATCGGCAACGCCCAAAACAGTCCCCATCACGAGTCCTACCTCTTAGAGCGCTTATTAAATCAGCGTGTCGAAGGAATTCTATTGCAACCCAGCTCCAATAAGATTACTTCCCCATTGCGTTCCCTAATCGCACACAACATTCCGTTGGTGCTTATTGATCGCTTGATGGACGATGCAGAGGAGTGGGACATGGTTGGGCTCGATAACGCAGGAGCTATTCACCTCGCTCTACAGCATCTCAAATCTCAAGGATACCGCAAAATTATCTACGTAACGGATCCGCCTGATGAAGTGAGTTCACGTCGGGAACGCGAACAGACGGTCTTGGACTCCAATGCACAGTGGGCAGCCCTACGTATATTTGTGCGTCACGATAATGATCCGCGCGAATTGATCACTATCATCAATCAGATGTTGCAACCACCGGCCGATCAAACCACGGCTGTTTTGTGCAGTAATGCGGTCACCGCCTTATTCGCCGTGAAAGCCATCGAACTCTGTGGCTGTCGAATTCCTCAAGATATGGGGCTGATTATGATAGACGACCCTGATTGGGCCCCTTTTGTTCTGGGGGGCATTACCAGCGTCGCACAACCCACGCTTGATTTGGGAAGCCATGCCGCTCAACGGTTAGTAGAAAAAATCCAACAGGCCAGTAGTATTTCACCATTGCATACCCGGTTAGCAGGCAATTTAATCATACGTCGTTCCACTACCACAACACTCGTCGATTAGAAAAGGAGTGATCTGCCATGGGATCTACGGGAGCTCGCCAACGGTGGGCACGATTAATTCCCATCATTTTTATCGTGTATAGCTTGGCCTATGTCGATCGGGCCAATTTTGGCTTTGGGGCTGCAGCTGGATTGTCCAAAACTTTGCACATCACGTCGAGTACCACAGCACTACTTGGGTCTTTATTCTTTTTAGGCTACTTCTTTTTTCAAATCCCAGGCGCCCATTATGCAGAGAAACGTAGCGCAAAACGCATCGTGTTTTGGGGAATGATTTTGTGGGGAATCCTTGCGTCCCTCACAGGACTATTGTCTAACGTGACCTGGCTCATGATTGATAGATTGCTACTGGGTGTTGTAGAAAGCGTCTTGTTTCCGTCCTTGCTGGTGTTTAACACCCATTGGTTCTTGAAACCTGAACGGGCTCGTGCCAATACCTTTTTGATCCTTGGCAACCCGGTAACGGTGCTTTGGATGTCAGTAGTGTCAGGATTCTTGATTGCCGTTATCGGATGGCAGTGGATGTTTATTTTGGAAGGGATCCCCTCTATTATCATGGCATTTATTTGGTGGGCACTAATCAACGATCAGCCAAGCGAAGCCCGGTGGCTGAATTCGGAGCAGCAAAACAACTTAACTCATGCACTCACCGCCGAGCAAAACCAATTTCGCGAAAAACCCCAATACTGGAAGGCATTTCAATCCCGAGAGGTATTGCTGTTAGCGGGTCAATACTTCTTGTGGAGCATTGGTGTCTATGGATTTGTGTTGTGGCTTCCCTCAATTGTTAAGGCCGCCTCAGGCCTCGGTATCGGACTTACGGGACTCATTAGCGCCATACCTTATCTCCTAGCCATTCTATTAATGGTGTTAGCCTCGTATTTTGCCGACAAGCAGCTTAATCGAAAAATTTACGTGTGGCCATTTTTACTCCTGGGCGGTATAGCACTATACGGATCATTTGTTATTGGGGTCCATCAATTCATTCCAGCTATGATTTTGTTAGTACTCGCCGGTGGTTTGATGTATGCCCCTTATGGCCCTTTCTTTGCGATTATCCCCGATATTGTTCCGCGAAGCGCTTCCGGCGAGTCGATGGCGATGATAAACAGCATGGGTGCCTTAGGTTCCTTTGTCGGCTCGTACTTCGTAGGATACCTTAATGCGGTCACTGGGCGGCCCAACGACGGGTTCCTGTTTATGTCGTTAAGCCTAATTCTTTCCGCCGTTTTGACCATGCTAGTCAAAGCCAAACCGGCCACCGCCACCACACGGCCAGCTGACAGCACAGTTTAACTCAAAATCAAGAAAGAAGGCTTCTTGCCGTGAAAAAACGATATCAATGTCAGACTATCGCGCCATTAGTTGGCTGGGATAACACTGCCAGCACAAGTGCATACTGGGCAGTGGGAATCCCTGCTCAGGATACATTGCCCCGCCTTAATGGCATGATTGTCAACCCAGCCTATCCCCTGCACAGAGATCGGCTATTACAAATGGAGTCGTTGGTCGTGGTGTCCGCTTACGGTGTAGGATATGACTACATCGATGTGGAGGCCGCGTCAGAACTGGGAGTGCTAGTTACCCACACCCCTCAAGCGGTCGTCACTGCCACAGCCGAATTAGGTCTGACATTGGTTCTTTCGTTATTGCGACATGTAGTGGCCCATGACCACGATATTCGTTTGTGCCATCGTCCAGGATTACCTAATCCCCTGTTTGGCCAAGCCCGAATGGCTCACAACGCCAGCAGCCAAACTGTTGGATTGGTTGGTTATGGACGTATTGGACAACGTCTTCGACAATTGCTGGAGGCAGTAGGATTCCGTGTAGCCTACACCCGATCCCACGGGCCACTGCCCCAGCACCCGGGATTCCACACATTAAACGAATTAATACCTGTTTCGGATATTATTGTGTTAGCAGTACCGCTGACACCCTCAACCTATCACCTAGTCAACCAGCAGGTTCTTGCCCTATGTAAGCCCACAGCCACTATGGTCAATGTCAGCCGTGGTGCCGTGGTGGATGAGCAGTCTCTAGTACAGGCTCTCCAGTGCGGAGCACTTGCCGGGGCTGCCTTGGATGTGTACGAATTCGAACCGCGGATTAGCGACGCCTTAATCTTAATGCCGCAGGTGATTTTATCGCCCCACGTCGGTACATTTACAGAAGAAACTCGCGTTCAGATGACGCACGATGCGGTATCGAATATTCTTGAAGGACTTGCTGGGCGCGCCCAAAACGCCATCAATTCGGACTCTTGGTCACGAAAACCGAACTAAAATCAGGAAACCGGCAAGGTTCTGTCGGATGGTAGTTAGGCCAACTAATCTTGTATGGCCTCCGCTTCGGGTTCACACTCAGGCACCGTATCGTGCAGCTGTATGATTTGGCGGTTCCCCTGTAGGCCATAGCGCTTGGCAGTACGTGATATGCGGGGTGACTCAACTAATACGCGTTCCATAGCGGTTTCGTCACAGCGAAACAATTTGCTGCAGTGGACACAATCCAAGTAATATTTCGTAGGAACAGAATTACGCGCGACGACAGCAAAACCGCAACGGGAAAAAAACTCGATTTGGGTGGTAAAACTAATGACTTTATGATAACCCGTATCCTCTGCAAGATTTATCGCATATTGTACCAAGAGCTGTCCAATTCCCTGCCCTTGGTATCCTTTGGCTACTGTCAACGTTCTAACTTCTGCCACATTATTGTCCAACCGATGAAGGGCCACCACTCCAGTTAATGCACCCTCCACATCGGCTACCACCAATGAGGGTAATGAGCGATACAAGGATTCTACAGTACGAGGCAACAATGTTCCATCGTTAACGTATTCTTGAATCATATTATGAATGACGGGCACATCCGATTCAGTAGCTAAGCGCACGATCACAATATTGCCTCCTTCAAATCGTATAAATACTAATCCACAGGGCATATTTATGCAATAACTTGTTGATGTATTTCAAATTATATTCCGGGCGCGACGGGCCCGCCATCATCTGTTGCAAGACTTGCAATCCGACCCGCACCGACAGAGCCAATAACCCGTCTTCCGCATCCTGGAGGATGCCCACCCACGGCACTGTCACCGGCTGTTCAGGGAGTGATTTTTTCTTTGTACTGGTAGTCACTAGCGATTTGATGGATTAGACCTCTCTAGTAAACCAGAGCGCCATCAGGATCGCTAGTTTCAATATCCACGAAAAACGGGGTATTCTTGGCGCCAACACCTTGCTGCCGACTCGCGACCGTCAGCACCTAAGGGATACCGCGCAGACGGTTCAGCGGTCTTTAACCCACTATGGGGAAATCCCAAATTTGCAGGATTTCCTGGATGAACGGTTAAGTGGTCGGCGACCTGACGAGCACCTTAAACCTGTTGGAGGATTTGTCCCCAAAGGTAACCTTCCAAAATGCGGATTGAATAGCCTCGCCTCAACCGTCAGGCATAGATAGCGGCAAAGTTTACTCCTGCTTTTGACTCTTCTTGTGGTGATAAGACATGCCTAAAGTGGCTATCAGTCCGATCAGGGCAAAAGGCAGAACGACCGCCAATTCAATTTGGCTGGCGTGATGCGAGGACAATGCAAGTCCCATCAATACAGGAACCAATACAGCGGAGAGAAAACCTGCGGTGTTCGCTACCCCAGACGCTAGCCCTACAGCATAACTCGGATATCTCTCGCGCACCGCGGCAAAAGTTAGTACACTAGCGCCATTAGCCATTCCCAACACCGAAAAAACTAGGCCAAGGACAACCAGTGGCAAATGCGATGGCCACACCACAATAGTGGCCCACCCGGTTAAGTTCACTGCGGCAATAACCTGGTACGGTCTCGCTACTCTGAAGCGATCTGCCAACATGCCCGCAACTGGACCCCCAACTAAGGAGCCTAGTAATCCAAAACCTAAAAATGTACCAGCGGCCACTTCGGAAAAATGATAGTTCTGTCTTAGATAAGGCACTGCCAATAAACTGACAAACCCCAGAAAAGGTCCCATAAGACCAAAGTGAGCCAAGGACACCATCACGATACGCCTTCCAGAACCTAATACGTCCCGCCACGGTACATTAGCACGTTGAGCTTTCCAGTCTGGGTGGGCCGGTGTCAGGCGGTTAAATATTACCCCACTAACTCCAGCCAAACCAACAAGAATACTGCCCATTACCACGAATGGAATACGCCACCCTACAGCGTCAATCCACACTGCCAGCGGCACAGTCGCAACCAATGCGCCCACATTCCCAGCCATGGCGGTAATTCCTAAAACCCGGCCAAAAACACCATAACTAAACCATCGTGCTAACACGGTAACGATGTTGAGCCAGATTAAGGCATCACCCAATCCTACGACCACCCGTGATGCCACTACCATAACAAAGCTATGACTTAGTGCAAAAAGCAATGTACCAACGCCGTCGGCCATCGTACCTATAACCAATAAGCGTTCGGGTCGAAAATGAGTCCCGCCTATAGCCACAGGAATCTGTAGGGCTAGCGTCTGG
>JAKAAL010000216.1 GCA_021802375.1 Bacillota bacterium
GCACTGGTATACAGGGCATCAGGCACGCTGTTGGACAAGGCTTGAGGCAAGTCGCGACTGGCATGCACGGAAACGCGAATGTCGAGAGGGGAGTGCCGCCGGTAAAGTTCACGGCACAGCCACGGCAAGATTGTTTCGGCTAGGGCTGGCGAGGCGGCCAGATGTATCCGCGGCGCTTGCGTTGCCCAAGCGATAGCCCGCTTGGCGTCCTGCTCCATGAACAGCATGCGTTCCGCGTAGGAGACATAGGATCGGCCTTCCGGCGTGAGGCGGACTCCCCGGCCCTGGCGCTGGAAGAGCGGCGTGCCCACGGCTTCCTCCAGCCGGGCCATATGATGCGACACCGTCGCTTGGTCAATGAAGAGCTCAAGGGCCGCCATGCGGAAATTTTCGGTTCGTGCCGCTGTGATAAATGTTTTCAGCCAAAGCGTCTCGATGTGAACATCATCTCCAGATTGATGCGACATTGTCATCAAATCATACGCCATATGCCGTAGTTTCGTCATCGAAAAGGCCTACGCTGAGGTTGAGGTGATGATGATGATCATAACTGTGCCGGCTGGGCTGGAAGGAGTTGTGGTGGCGGAAACCGCCATCTCGCTGATTGACGGGGAACAGGGACGGCTCTCCTATCGCGGCGTCGACATTCAAGAGGTGGTGAATCGGTTCGGTCGGTGGGAAGACTTGCTGCCGTGGCTGGTGCTCTCTCAAGTGACGGAGGTCGTGCCTTCCTGCGATGGGTGCCGCGCGGGGGACGGCGGAACCGATGAACCCATGGTGCGCCTGATTCGGTTGCTTATCGACGGACAGTCCCGGTGGCCCTTTAAGGACAACGGCAGCGAACTGACTTGGTTGGCGTCGCTGCCGCCCCGGTTCGCCGGAGTAGACCCCAGCGGGTTCTCGTCCGTGGCGGCCGCGTATCTGACCGGGATTCGGGGAGGCAGGCCCCCCACCGCAGCGGAGGAACGGGCCTTGAACGCGTATTGGGTGATGTCCGCCGAGCACGGTCTCAACGCGTCGACCTTTGCTGTCCGAGTGGCCGCCAGCACCGCTTCATCGCTCCGATTGGCACTGGCAGCAGGAGTCGCTGCTTTGGCGGGGCCTTTGCATGGCGGTGCGCCGGAAGGGGTGTTGGCGCTTCTTCAGGAGACGCAGGACGTCGATGACCTCGATCACTACTTGACGGAGAAGGTGCTCAACGGAGAGCGCCTGATGGGGTTTGGCCACCGCGTATATCGCACGCGGGACCCGAGGGCAGAAGCCTTGTCGCAGGTGTTTCGGGACTTGGCGTCCGATCACGACGTGGTGGATCGCGCCTTGCGGTTGGAGGAGTCCGCCCTGCGCGTGCTCGGCCAGCAGAAGCCAAATCGTCCGCTTCAGACCAACGTGGAATATTACGCGGCGGTGCTGATGGAGGCGTTGGGCATTGCACCCGAGCTCTGTCCGGTCACCTTTGCTTGTGGCCGGTTGGCGGGATATGCCGCGCACTATCACGAACAACGGGCCACCGGACGCTTGATTCGGCCTTTGGCGTCCTACAACCCCGCCGTGGGGCAATAGCTTCCGCGTGTGCCAGTGGACGGTGACGGAGGATCCGTGTCGAAAAAGGGGAAGCGCGAGTCAGGCCCTGCACCCTGCGGTGGGGCCTTTTCGCGCACTTGTTCGGGATTGTGGACGCTCCCTAGAGGTGAGCACCCAGGACGATATGGACGATCATGAAGAAAGTGAGGTACACCAGCCAAAGGGCAGCGAGAATCTCCCAAAATCCGGTCAGACGGCTGCCGTTTGTCCATCGACCCAAGCGAGTGGGAATCTCGGAAAGGTAGATGAGGGTCAACAGCAAGTAGAGGATGGCGGGCATTACCGCACCGATGTCAAAAAAGACAATCATAGCGAACAGCGAGAGCAAGGCGAAAGGGATAGCCATCCAACCTTCGAATTCATCGCCCGCGCCAACATATCGCCGCCATCCGCTGTAGAACCACTGCACTCCGTATGCCGTCAGCGTGACAGCAAACAGATAGAGTGGGGGTTTGGAGCCGTAGACGGCAAACCAGCTGAGTCCGACCATGAGGTAGACTCCGGTAATGAATGGCATGAAGCCACCCATCCAAAATCCCCACAACCCCAGGCTCTTGTGGGAGTCCGGGCAGTCCTTGGGATGTTGAAAGAGCGCCTGACCGCCCGACACCAAATAATTGGCGGCCATGCCGAAGAACGCAATGGCCAGCGGAACATACATGGACTGTGCGAACGCCATGACCATGTTCATGGACTTCCGACCTCCTTTGGATGAGCAATCGTCACGAAGGGATGACCCTTCGCTCTCATGGTATGAAACGGAAACGAAGGAAGTTACTTCCTAAGTCGGAGCCGCCCGGGGGGGAACAGCGATCATGTCGAGACGCCGTTCGGTAGAATAGACACCAGAGAGGTAGGAGTGGTGAGCATGATATCGAAGGTGAATCTTTCGGAGAAGTTTGCCCAGTTTGACGATACGTGGAGTCCCAAAGTTGTTGGGGAACTCAATGAGGCGTACGTCAAGGTGGCCAAGTTGGAAGGCGAGTTTGTCTGGCACCGCCATGACCGGGAAGATGAACTGTTCCTGGTCATGGCGGGCCATCTCACGATTCGTATTGCTGACCAACCGGATGTCGAGTTAGATCCGGGCGAGTTCGTCATCATCCCTCGTGGGGTTGAACACATGCCCGTAACTGATGGCGTAGTCCATGTCGTGCTGATGGAGCCCAAGACTACGGTCAATACCGGAAACGTTGTCAATGACCGCACCGTGCCCACGGACCAGTGGCTCTAAGGGCTCGAACCGAACCCGGAACGGCGCCTTTACCCCGCTCGAATGGTCAGACCCTGGCCTGAGCTTGGGGGTCTCGGGCTTTATGTGCATCGCTCCCCGTCAATTGCGCAACGAGAGGCTCTTTCGCGTGCTGGAAAATGCCCATGTCAAGGTCACCGCCACCGCCCCCAGGATGGCCAGCACCCCATGCCACACAGGGGCTGGGTGGTAAGGCTTCTCCAATAGGGCGCGCATGGCGTTAAAGACATACGTGGTGGGATTGATGCGCACAAGAAAGCGCATCCAATGGGCATGGATGAGACTCATGGGCACAAATGTGTCGCTTAAGAACAGCAGTGGGAAGAAAATGAAGGTGGCGGCCTGCGCAGCTTGACCGCTGCGCGAGCGCAGCGCCATCGCCACGGCATAGCCCGCGAATGCGAGGCCCCAGCCAGCGGTCAGGGCCAAGATGCCCAAGAAGCCACCGATGCCAGTGGGAAATTGCAGCCCCATCGCCAAGGAGACGGCCACAATAATGAGGGTTTGGACAAGCAACTGCGTTATGCCCGCAATCATTGGCGCCAGCACCAGGGCACTCCGCGAGGTGGGGGTTAGTGCCATCTTGGTAAGGAAGCCGGATTCCATGTCGCGGATCAAGGCTTGGCCGGCACCACCCGCGCCGCCCACGGCGCCTGAAACTACGGCCACGGGAAGAATGAAGTTGATGTAGTGACCGCCCGCAAATTGAGGCAGGGCCGCGATGCCCGAGAGTCCGCCGTTATACACCACAAGAAAGAAGAGGCTGATGGCAATATTGGGAATGAGCGCCCAAGGGATGCGGATCGTGATGAGAAGGGCGCGTACGGTAAGGTGCCACAAGTCACGCCAGAAGGTCATAGATTTGCTGCCCCCTTTGTGTTCTCGCCGCTGGTCAGGTGCAGGAAGACATCATCCAGCGACGGTGGACGAACTTCCAAGTTCTGCATGGTGAGCCTCTCGGCTTTCATGAGTTCACCCAGACGAAAGACATCCTCTTCCGGATTGGCGGAATAAATTTCGATCGAGGCTCCGTCGAGTTCGCAGTCGAACCGATGGCCGATGAGGTAGGCGGCCAACCAATCCGGCGCGGTGCCGGCGGCCGAAAAGCGAATCACACTGTAGCCCATTTCCCGCTTCAGGTCTCTCGGTGTGCCCTCCGCCACAATATGCCCGTGGTCGATGAAGAGCACGCGGTCGCAGAGGGCATCGGCTTCCTCCAAATATTGAGTCGTCATCAAGAGGGTTTTATGGTCATCTTGGGACAACGATCGGAGAAGGTCCCACAACGCCAACCGGTTGGTGGGGTCCAGGCCGGTGGTCGGTTCGTCCAAGATGACAATGTCTGGTTCATGGGCCAAGGCGACGGCCAAATCCAGTCGCCGCCGCATGCCGCCCGAGTAGGTGCCGACATGGCGGCCGGCCACGTCTGTCAGTTGAAACCGCTCCATCAGAAAGTCGGCCCGGTTGCGCGCCTGGTGCGCCGTGCTGCCGAATAGACGGGCGGTCAAAAGAAGAATCTCCCGGCCCGTCATCAACGGATCGAGACCGGTTTCCTGGAGCGCCACCCCAATTTTCTGCCGGACCCGGTGCGCATCCTTCGCGGCGGAATGCCCGGACACCAATACCTCCCCAGCGGTCGGCGACTCCAGTGTGCTGATGATGCGGATCAGCGTGGACTTTCCGGCCCCATTGGGCCCCAAGAGCCCGAACGATTCCCCGGAATTGACATGAAAGCTCACGTCGGCCAACGCTTGGACAGTCCCGTAGGCTTTCTTCACATGGTCTACCTGAATGGCCGTCATGCGGACCCCTCCTTTGCTTATTATTTATACTCGGTGGTTAAATATGAGTCAAGGCCAGTGTGGTACCATGGGAAATGGAGGAGAGAGACTGGCATGCGAACGCGTTCGGCCACACGACCGCCAGGGCGTCCCAAGCAATCAGACAACATGGCGACTTCTGACAACGTGTTGAGGGTCGCTGCGCACCACTTCATGGATGGCGGATATGAGGCGGTGTCCATCGAATCCATCGCTGATGCGGTAGGCGTCACCAAGGCTTCGATCTATTATTATTTCCCCAACAAGGCAGATTTGTTTGTCTCTGCGATTGAATCGCTTCTTATGATTATTCTGCGCGAGTCTCGGCGAATTTTGGACGGACCGCAACCCTTTGAGACCCGACTCCTCATTTTGACCGAAGTGCGCCTCAGGGTGGCAGAAACCCGGTTTGACTTCGACCGCATCATTCGGGAAGCCGAGCCCCACTTAAACGCCGATCAAAACGACCGTCTGCAGAGCGCGATGGACAACATGGCCCATTTAGTGGTCGGCACATTCGAAAGAGCGATGGACGCAGGCGAAATTCGGACGGCTGACGCCCGATTCGCAGCCCATGCCTATTTTGCCCTGTTGAATGTCGCCTTTGCCCGAGATCGCCAGGGCGAACGGCTTTTTCCCGATGCCCGTTCCACGGCGGAGGCCCTCGTGCGTCTCATGATGTCTGGGCTGATGAGCCCAGAACTTCCCGGAGACGATGCCTAGCGTTTAGGGGCTCTCGGTCTTGCGCCACAGGCCAATGATGGAGGCTGCCGCATCAGCCTCGGCCTCGGCCGCCGCCGTTTCCGCCACAACCCGGGCCCCGGCCGCCAAATGGCGCCAGGCGAGTTGCGGCGCCCGAGCCCTTCGGGTCTCCAGCAACTGCCCCCAAATCATCTTCACATTGTGGATGGCCGCGAACGGACCCGAGGTGGTGAGCGCCACCGCCATCAGCATGCGCGCTACGGATGTTGGATCGGCGCCAGCCATTAATGCGCTCCCGACGGCCTCCATGGCATCAAGCCCCGTGCGGTCGGCGACAATGACCTCGCGGAGCAGGGTCTCGTCCCGGGCGTGCGCTTGGGGCATCGCCCCCATGCGCCAGTCGGTTCGCTGGGCCTTTTGTCGGCGGGTGCGCTGGCCGGCCAGCGCTTGGGCCCAAGCCAGGCTGCGCAATGGAGGCGGTGTATGGGGATGTGACAATAAATCCAAAATGCAATGGATGCCGGTGACCGCGTGGGCATCAAACGGCGAGCGCCGGAGAAGCTCGGCGCCCGTAAGCGCCACGCACTCATAGAGTCCCGCACCGCTGAGCCCGCCCGACATCCAGTCGTGCAGCATGTCAGACTCTGTGCCGAACGGGGCTTCCATGAGATCGGCGATGGCCGCTTCCACCAGGGCTTGGTCTACCGGTCCTTGGGAGGCATCGACATCCCGCCACCCCGCGAGGCTCTTGGGAATCGCCACGTCGGGACGCGTCGCCAAGTACTGGACAGCAGGGCGCAGGATCGGTTCCGCCCAGGCCCAGCCTTCCACATCATCCAGTAATTGCGACGCGCGGTGCACGATCAAGAGCCGATGCTCATTTTCGGGAAATTGCCGAAGGGCTGCATAGGTGAGCCAGGTGCGAGCGGTCTCCGCTCCCTGCTCTCTTAATAGGCCGACCAAGCGGTGTTCCGCCCGAAGCGGCTCGTCACCGGACTCAATGGCCTGCAGTAGGCGTTCTTCGGGCTGGTAATTGTCAGTCAACGGTTCCATGGACATGAGAAGGTACGGACCGTAATTGGGGTCGTGCAGCAGATCCACCACGTACGCGGCGGTTTGCAGGAGCGCCAAACGCCGAAGTTCTTCGGGTAAAACCGAAGCGGCGCGCAGCATGGGTCCTCCGTTGAACGTGCCATGGCCAATGTAGGGCCCATGATGATCCACATCCCGGGCGGACGCCAATGCCAAAAGAAGATGCAGGACGTCGTCGCCGCGGCCTCGTGATCGCTGAGCGCGGATCCATCCCCCGATTTGTTGCCGTTCCAACTGCTCGATTTGCCGAAGTTCTTGATCCATGGCCTCTCCCCACGGGTATTCCTGATGCATGCTTGGCGCCTCCTTTTCAGGGTCCATGATAACAGCCGCAGGGCGTGCAGCCGATGGTCCGCAGGCGTACCCTACCTACGACTTTGGTCGTAATGCTGGGGATTTGAGTTTCTGCTATGGGAGAGCGCAGAGGGACTTTGGGG
>JAKAAL010000217.1 GCA_021802375.1 Bacillota bacterium
ATTGGCATCAGCGTTGAGCTAACGCGCGCGTTGAATTTGGAGATGATGTTGCAGCCCGTGGTGCCCGTGGTTGCCTTGGCTGCGAGCGTGGTTCTGGGAATTGTCTTCGGTCTTTATCCGGCAGCCCGCGCGTCACGGTTGGCGCCGGCCGACGCATTGCGATTCGAATGACCAGGATGCGCGCGGTCATTGCTGCGGGAATCGTCATGGCATTGGTCAGTACAGGGTGCGGTGTCCATCGGCCGTCGGCCGCCGCGCGTTGGGGGCATGTGGCACAAGGTTCGCTGGTCGTAACACGAGCGGCGACCGGGAGGGTCGTGCCTGCACTCAGCGTACCCATTGCCTATCGGGGACCGATTTCTATGGTGACGCGGATCGCCGTGCACGCGGGAGAGTCTGTCACTCAGGGAGAGCCTTTGCTATGGCTGGCGACTGGTCAGCCGATTGCCGCAAGCACGTCCGGCGTGGTGGTCGAGGTTCTTCCCGCTGGGAGCTACATCGGTGTTGCGCCGATCGGCACGCCCTCGCTTGCGGCTCACGTGTCCTCAACAGCCGCCGTCATTCAGCGCGCCACTCCGCTGACCGTAGAAGCCGAAATTCCCGCAGCGATGCAGGCGGAATGGAAAATTGGCACGTCGCTGCGCATGACGCAGCAATGGGCGGGCCACATCGTCAAGCGTGTGGACCAAGCGAACGGCACATGGGTGGTGACGGGTGTATTCCCGTCCGCGCACACGCTTCCGATAGGCTCGCATGTTGTGCTTACAGCGAGGGTGAAAGTTCTCCATGACACGTTGGAAGTTCCTGCCGGGGCGATTATATCCCGGCGCGGCGGATATGCCGTGAGGGCCAAGACCGGCTTGATACCGGTGCGCGTTATCGACGCGACCGCGAATGCAGTGGCTGTGCGGGGCCGGTTGGCTCCCCGCCAAGCGGTGTGGGTTCCAGCTGCCTTGGGAGAGGCCGGGCTTCGCCCACGCCAGCCCTAAGCGCCGTTTTTACCCGGTGTACATTCGACGCGAGGCGGCAGCCATCGTGCCAGCCCATCGCGGGTCGAATGGGACTTGTCTCAGCCTGTCGAGTGAATCCCGTTGAAAAGCATGGACCTGTGGACTATTCTTCCAGTAAAGGCATCCGTTGCCGACCCCGACTTTCCGGGGGTCAACTCCGGGCGGATGCGGGGGAGCGGGCGATGCGTTCAACGCTTGTCCATACGCGATATGGTGCGGTTCAGGGCATCGAGGAAGGCCCAGTCTTGGTTTGGCGGGGCATCCCTTACGCCCGAGCCCCGATCGGTAAGCTCCGATTTTATCCGCCCGAATCGCCGGACCCTTGGGCGGGAGTGCGCAGTGCGGACAAGTTTGGCCCCATCGCTTGCCAAATCGACGCCCCCGGCATTCTTAGGGCAATGGCGCCCGCCCCCCAGAGTGAGGATTGCCTAACCCTCAATATCTGGTCTCCTGCCGCGGATGGGAAGCGAAGGCCGGTACTGGTGTGGATTCATGGCGGAGCCTTCGAGTTTGGGAGCGGCCAATCACCATGGTATGACGGGACCTCGTTTGCACGATTGGGCGATATTGTCGTCGTCACCATCAATTATCGATTGGGCCCCTTAGGCTTTCTCCATTGGGATGAGGGCCCGAGGTCGTCCGGCAATTGCGGACTCTTGGACCAGGTCCAGGCGTTGCAATGGATTCACGAGAACATCGCCGCTTTCGGCGGGGACCCGGATCGGGTGACCATTGCGGGAGAGTCCGCTGGGAGCATGAGCGTGGGGGCGCTCTTAACCACGCGGCAGGCGGCGGGGTTGTTCCAGCAAGCCATCATGGAGAGCGGTGTGCCATTTCTGAAGAGTCCGGAGGCGGCGCAAGACACGGCGCGGCATGTGCTGGACGCATTAGGCATAGCCCCTGGTGACATTGGCGCGCTTCAAAGCGTGCCGGCCGACCGGTTGCTCAGGGTTGCACAATCCGCGTTTACAGGGACAGGATTGGCTTGGGGACCGGTCGAAGATGGCACCACCTTCGAGCGGCCTTTTTGGCAGGCCATCGAATCAGGCGTTGCGGCGAGCATTCCTGTCTTGATTGGCACGAATCGAGACGAGTATAGGCTGTGGGGCGTTCTCAATTCGGGCTGGCGGACCATGGATGACCAGGCCATGGTCGCCCTGTACGAGTCTCTTCAGGGAACCCTAGACCCGCGCATCCGTGAACATTATCTGGCTGGGAAGCACGGACAGTCCCTGTTTGATGCCTTAATGCGAGTTGGAACGGCCAAGATTTTCTGGTATCCTACCCAGCGGTTTGCGTCCCGCCAAAGTTGCCATGCACCAGTCTGGCTCTACCGGTTTGACTGGCAAAGCCGGCTCTATGATGGTGTGTTGGGAGCTTGCCACGCGTTGGAAATCCCCTTCGTCTTCAACTCTCTAGGAAGTCCCGGGGGAGCAGCCCTCGCGGGCGAGTCGTCCGATGGGGATGCTGTAGCCCGTGCCGTCCATCACGCCTGGATTCAATTTGTTCGTGAGGGGAATCCCAATACCCCGGACCTTCCTGACTGGCCTCGCTATGATCAAGAACGGCGGGCAACGATGATTGTGGATACGGAAAGCCATGGGGAGTACGACCCACAAGGCGATGAGCGCCAGTTGTGGGAGGCTGTCTATGGTTGAGCGTTCTGCCGAGAGGTAGGCGCTCGATGGCTCTTAGATACCAAGGAGGAATGTAAATGGCTGAGCGTCCTTCCTATCGGCTGCCGCATACTGTGGAACCGAGACGCTATCGATTGGAAATTGCGCCCGACTTACCGGGCGGAGTCTTTCATGGCACCGCCGAAATTGAAGTGGACGTGCGAGAACCGGTGCAGGAGTTCATTCTTAATGCCGTTAACCTGACCATCAGTGACGTCACATTGCGGGGAGCGGGCGGCGAGATGTCTGGCACCGTCGCGTACCAGATCGCAGACGAGCAAGCCACGCTCTCTTGGCCCCAACAGGTCAGTCCGGGTTCTTGGACGCTTGTCATGACTTTCGACGGCGTGTTGAGTCTCGATTTGCGGGGATTTTACCGCACCACGGTCAACGATGCCGAGGGACAGCCCGTGGTCATAGCCTCTACGCATTGCGAAGCCACCGATGCGCGGCGCATCTTTCCTTGTTGGGATGAGCCCGAGTTCAAGGCCCGGTTTGCGATCGCTGTCGTCGCCGATCCGGATTTAACCGTGTTGTCCAACGGGCGTGAAGTATCCCAGGAGATCGAGGAGTCAGGCAAGCGGCGGGTGGTGTTTGCGGAAACGATGCCGATGTCGACCTATTTGGTCGCGTTGGTCGTGGGACCATTGGAATTAAGCCCGCCAGACACCGTGAATCAGGTGATGGTCCGGGTAGCGGCTCGCCGCGGGTACAGCCACCTGACCGATGTAGCTCAAACGGCCGCTGCCGGCACGCTGCGGTTTTTTGAGGAGTACTTTGGAATTCCTTACCCTGCAGACAAGATTGATCACGTGGCTGTGCCGGAGTTTTCTGCCGGCGCAATGGAAAATCTAGGATGCGTGATCTATCGCGAAGAGCTTCTCTTAATCGATTCGGACCGATCATCGCCCATGGAGCAGGAGAATGTGGTCAGCACCATCGCTCACGAAACAGCCCACATGTGGTTCGGCGACTTGGTCCCCGCGTTTGTGGGGACTGGCACCAGCTCTTGCCGCAGAATAATGACGCCGTTTTCGGGACTTAAGAGCAACAGCGTGTATCCGGTTAAGCGGGGGCTTAAGGACGATGGACTTGGCAAACCGTTTACCATGACATTCAAGAACTGCTCGTCAAATTTTGATACGGTCACCAGAGTCGCCGGTCCCACCGTGCCAACGGATGAGGTTCCCAACACCAGGGCCGTGCAGAGCACCGGCGAACTGCTGGGCTCATTAGGCGCAGCCATTGCCTTCACCACCTTCTTGACGATTTGTGCGTTAGCACGATATGCGAGCCTCATCAAGAGGTGACACACGGTAACCTGGCGGGGGCTCAAGGCGTTCTCCAAGCAAGGAGGAATGGCGGATGGTCAATGCATGGAGTCGTCTTGGGGCTCTCGCGATAATTGCCATAGCGGCCACCGGCTGTGGAACAAGAGTACTCGGCCACCAGTCCACACCCACATCTTCCAGACCAACGACCCAAGCGCAACCTTCTTCGCCTGCATCAGCCGCCAGTCAGCCCCCTATATCGGGCGCTTCTCCGTCCGCGCAATCGGCGTGCCCGCCGTGGATTCTGCAGGACATCACCATCGCGGATCACGCCAAACTCCCGGTACCCACCACCGAACTGGAAGGGTTCATCGGTGTCGCCATGGCTACCCCCCAAACGCTTCCGGATTGGCTTGGCGAGAGTCCTGCAACCCCCATCGGCGACGCGCTCGATGGCTGGGCCTGGTCAAGCGCCATGGCCACTCGCGGCAATGTGGTTGCGGAGTACACAGGCGGGAAGGTGGCGACGCTCCGCATCACCGAGCCGCAGCCGACTTCGTGGCAGAGCGCAGAGATTAAAAAACTCGGATGGCCCGTTCCCCCTCCATCGAGTCCTATTCAATGGCAATTCTCCGTCCTGTCTCCCGAGCCCACTGCCGAAAGCGCTTTCAGGACGTTGGTGCAACAAGTCGAGGCTGGTAAGCCATATTCCATCGGAGATCTCTTTCCCACTCCGGCTCCTGCCCCGCGAAGCTACCAAACGTATGCCGGCCCCATCCAGCTTAAAACGTTTGCCTACGGACCGTCTTGTCCCGTGAAATCGGCATTGGCCGATTTTATGCAATCCGGCACTCTGACCCTTAAACCCTATTGGAGCTTTGCGGAAGCCAACGGCATCTCGGTGGGATTTGCCCCGGGATATGTCATGATTTTCAGCGGCCACGCCGGAATCTTAACCACCCTATGGTATCGTGAGCCGGCAATTCAGACACCGCCCTTCAGCCAGACGCCAGGCTCGCCCCCATAGGCACGCTTAGGCGGGCGGCAACTCGTCCAGGCGCCACCGCCATGCCTCAAACAGCGCGCGACGAAAAACGTCGGACGCTTCATTCCGCGGCAATGCCAGAAGCGCGTAGTTCTCAAACCCAAAGTCAGAGGCCAAACCTAAGGGGTCCCAGACCAAATCTACCACCCACTCGCCGGATGGAACTTCCCAACGATGCCGACGTATGTCCTGGCGCAGCTGTGCCGGCAGGCGCAGGGATTCCTGGTAGGCAGCATCCTCCTGAAACGGGTCCACAAAAGATCGCCATTGCTGCGTCCAAGCGCCTGGCATGTCTGACCTAGGAAACGGTTCCAGAGCGAATGCGGGGTCAACCCACCGTGCCTCGCCAGCATGCCGTTCGGTCGGATCCATCTTCCGCAATAGCCGCAACTCCTCCCACCACGCCAGCCATTGCTGAAGCAGGGCATCATAGCGGGACGATCGCTGAAACCAATCTTGGCGGGCCACCCAGAGCGCAAAATTGAGGCTCATGGGCGCCCGCTCTTTGATGACGCCGCCGAAAGCATTTCGCATGACTCATCGACCAGCTTGAAGCATGGAGGCCCACTGTCCTTTGACGCGATGAACCAGACCGCGGTTGATCGCCTGAAATTCGAGGGTCTGCTCCACAAACCGGGCGACCTCTTCGACCGGATGCGCACGGAGCCAAGATGCCGTCCGTTCGGCCAATCTGTCCTCTACGATTGAGGCCACCGGTTGAGCCAAGTACTGCACCATCGATTTCGGATATTTCTCCAATATCTCGTCCCAATGATCCTCGATCAGGTTCCAGGTAATTTCGCTGGCATGCCGATTGGCAAGCGAATAGGCTATCGCGATGAGCCCATCCTGCAGGCGCACTTCAGAACTCTGATACAAGTCCAGTGTCCGCCGAATTACGTCCGGTGATTGGAAGTGAGAGAGGGCAAAGAGATACCGTGTTTCGTCCTGCGGCGTGCGCGCCGATTTGAACGCCTGATACAGTAAATCCCATTCCCCTGCGCCACCCGCTGCCGCCACCACTTCCGCGAGCGGCGTGAGGAGTTCAGGCGGCACCGTGGCTGATCCCTCAATATGCGCAACCCACCGTTCGCGCGCTTCCGCACGCACCTTAGGATCGGCGCCCGTAGTCCCCAGCAAGTCCACCATAATGGCCCGCAATCGCCCGCGACGGACGTTCTCGCCCGGCGCCGGGGCCCAGGTGAGCTCCTCAAACACAGGCCGTGCAATGTCCTGCACCAACTGCTGAAGGGCCGCGCGGCCCGCGTCATCCGCCACGACATTGATGAGCCGCCAATTGCGCGCCACCGCGCTCCACACATCGGGATCGCGCTCCGTGGTGAGCGTGCGCCAAAGCTGCACGGCATGGGTCAGCGGCGCCTCCCCAGCCAATACGGAAGCCCACACATCGTCCACCAGACGGAGACGTTCGGACCCCGTCATCTCCCCCAGCGCACCCATCAAACGATCCCAGAGCGCTTGGTCATAGGCCACGCGATAGAAGCCCCACCCGCCTTGATTTATCAACACCCAAGCCAGATCCTCCGGCAGCGGAATGGTCGCGGGTTCCGCCCCCAGAAGCACTTGCACGGTTTCCCGGGTTCCATCCCGGCGACTGATGCCCAATACGATCGGCACCTGCCAGATGCCGTTGCCATCGCCTTGATAGCGAAATTGATGCTGCATGAGACGCAACTGCTGGGCGTCACGGTGCCATTCGGCGCGGATTAATGGATACCCGCCTTGAAACACCCAAGAATCCATCACCTGGCGGACCGGTTCCCCCGACGCCTCCTCCAACGCGTCCCAGAGATCGCTGGTCTCCGTGTTGCCGTAGCGGTGGGCGACCAAGTAATGGTGAATGCCCTTCCGAAACA
>JAKAAL010000218.1 GCA_021802375.1 Bacillota bacterium
CACCGGGGGGCAGAAGAAAGTCGCGACGACGGGGACGATTTGTTCATGAGAGCATTTGATTCCCTGGCACGAATTGTTAGAATGATAGGCGGTGCACAGATCGACGTTTTTGTTAAAGAACGCTATAATCGCTATGTGAAAGGTGGAACAATACACCGCTTTGGCCTAGGATGAATTTCCAGGCGATGGCCATTCTAATCCGAAAGGAGGTGTGCCGTCATGAACCAGTATATTGCGTTGCTGATTTATCTGATTGTGTCGGTCTTAGTCGTTTTGAGCATGTCCTTCGCATCGGAGATGTTGGGCCCAAACGTTCCGGGTGGACTAAAGAAACTAACGTACGAATCCGGAATCGTGCCCGAAGCGCCGGTGGGTTACTTTTCTGTCCGGTTTTATCGGGTGGCTATGCTATTCATGATTTTTGATGTCGCTATCATGGCGTTATACCCATGGGCTACGACGCTTAGCAGCTTGAAAGCCCATGGATTTTACAACGGGCTGGCCTTTTTTGCGATTATGGCCGTGGCCTTTGTTTATGTCTGGCGCAAGGGGGGATTCCAGTGGCATTGAATCAAGAGCAAAAACAGGCGGAACAGTCCATCTTATTGACCACCATTGAAAAGATGGGCCGATGGGCGCAAAAGAATTCGATTTGGCCAGCCACCTTCGGTTTGGCCTGTTGTGCGATCGAGATGATGAGCGTGACTAATTCCCGATACGATCTAGCTCGGTTTGGTTCCGAAGTGTTTAGGGCGTCTCCTCGCCAAGCCGACTTGATGATTGTGGCCGGTCGCGTGAGTCAAAAGATGGCGCCGGTGCTGAGGACCATCTGGGAGCAAATGCCGGAGCCCAAGTGGGTCATCTCCATGGGAGCGTGCGCCTCTTCCGGCGGAGTGTTCGACAATTATGCCATCATTCAAGGGGTCGATCATGTGGTTCCGGTGGATGTCTATGTCCCCGGATGTCCGCCCAATCCGGAAGCCTTAATGTTTGGCATTTTGAAGTTGCAGGAAAAGATTGTGCAAGGGATTCCGCCAAAATACAAGGAAATCGAGATGTTAAAGGCGGAGGCGAATGCGGTTGAATCCTAAACTAGACAGTGTACTGGCACGGCTGGAGGCCAGGTTTCCCGGGGAAGTCACCCGCACTCCGACGCAAGATCAGCCCACATTCATGGTACCCCGGGATTCGGCGCTCTCGGTGTTCGAATATTTGAAGACCGATGAAGGCTTTGCCTTATTGCTGGATGTGTTGGCCGTTGACTTTTTCCCGGCGCGGCCTCGTTTTGAACTGGTTTACCATTTGTATCATCCAATGGATTTCCTTCGGGTCCGTTTGAAGGTGAAAGTCGGGGAAGACCAACCGATGGCGTCGGTGACGGGAATTTGGCCTGGAGCCAACTGGCCCGAACGTGAGGCGTATGATTTGTATGGCATCGTATTTGATGGCCATCCGCACTTGACCCGAATTTATTTGCCCGATGACTGGGATGGGCATCCCCTGCGCAAGGATTACCCAACCACTGGCAAGCGGTCCGACTAGGGAGGAGGGAAGCACATGGGCAGCACGACGGGATTTTTTACCCCCGATTATAGCGATGAGATCGCCACCTCGACCAAAGAAGTCAAGAGTGACACCATGATCATCAATCTGGGGCCTCAGCATCCCTCGACCCATGGAGTGTTGAGAGTGCGATTGGAACTAGACGGTGAACGGGTTGTCGATGCGCAGCCGGTGATTGGCTATCTGCACACGGGATTTGAAAAAACGGCTGAAAGTCTCAGCTACCAACAATGCAATACGATTACCGACCGTCTTGATTATTTGGCGCCGATGACCAACAATCTGGCTTATGTGTTGGCGGTGGAAAAGTTGATGGACGTCGAGGTGCCAAAGCGGGCGCAATATATTCGGGTCTTATTTTCGGAACTGACGCGGATTGCCAGCCACTTAGTCTGGTTGGGGACTCACGTCATGGATTTGGGAGCGATGAGCCTCTTCTTTTACACCATGCGCGAACGGGAAATCATCTTGGACATGATCGAGGCAGCGTCAGGAGTGCGGATGAATCCCAGCTATTTCCGCGTCGGGGGCTTAGCTTATGATCTTCCCGATGGGTTTATGGAGAAACTCCAGGAATTTTTGAAAGACCTGCCGCGCTGGATGAAGTCGTTTCGCACCCTATTCGAAGACAACCCGTTGATTAATGAACGCCTGAAAGGCATAGCCACCATCACGCAAGAGCAGGCGCTGGCCTTGTCGGTGACCGGGCCAAACTTGCGAGCCACTGGGCTCAATCTGGACTTGCGCAAAGCTGAACCGTACTCCGGATACGAGGATTTCGAGTTTTCGGTGCCGCTCAAGACGGGATGCGACGCGTACGCCAGGTTTTGGGTTCGGGTAGAGGAAATGTACGAGAGCGCAGCGATCTTGGAACAATGTCTGACTAAGATTGAACCGCGAGGGGTCTACATGACCAGTGACCGCAAGGTAGCGCTTCCCCCGCGGGATCAGATCTACGGGGACATGGAGGCTTTGATTCACCAGTTTAAACTAGTGACGCAAGGATTTCCGGTACCGGAGGGAGAAGTCTATCAAAGTGTCGAGGGACCGCGCGGAGAGATGGGCTTTTATATCGTCTCCGACGGAGGGCCGCGGCCCTATCGTTGGAGAGCTAGAACGCCATCGTTTTATAACTTGCAGACGATGCCGATTATGTGCAAGGACGGCCTGGTTGCCGATGTCATTACGGCGATTGGCAGTATCGATATCATGTTGGGGGATGTCGACAAGTGAAACCAGAGTGGGAATTGTGGGCTCAAGAGGCGAAGGCAGAATTCCCCAAGGCGAATTCTGCGCTTTTGCCGTTGTTGCATCGGATTCAAAGCCAAGAACACTACTTGTCTGAGGATACCATCCGCGATGTCGCGGTATTGTTGAAGTTGCCAGTGCCTTATGTGGAATCGGTGGCCTCGTTCTATAGCTTGTATTACAAAAATCCGGTAGGCAAGCGCATCATTCATGTCTGTATGGGACTGAGTTGTGCCTTGAATGGCTCGGATGAGTTGATGCATCACCTCGAGGGCAAGCTCGGCATTCAAGAGGGTCAAACCACCCCCGACGGGGAAGTGAGCCTCCTCGAAGCGGAGTGTTTGGCCGCCTGTAACCTGGCTCCGGTCGCCCAAGTCAATTTGCGTTTTGTGGGCCCGGTGACTGAGGATACGGCCGATCAATTGTTGACCGGGGAGGTGAAATCGTGACTCAAACGTTCTATTTGCTTAGAAATCAAGCCGTGCCGGATATCGACCGAATCGAGGTCTATGAAGCCAATCAAGGCTATCAGGCGTTGAGAAAGGCCTTGAAGGAGTATGAACCCAAGGCTTTGGTCGAAATGGTCAAGGCTTCTGGATTGCGTGGCCGTGGCGGCGCTGGTTTCCCCACCGGGATGAAGTGGTCCTTTTTACCTGACGATGGACGGCCTCGATACTTGGTCGTCAATTCGGACGAGGCCGAGCCCGGAACCTTTAAGGACCGAGAACTGATTGAGAAAAATCCGCACTTATTGATTGAAGGCATGATTATTTCCAGCTATGCCACGGGTGCCAGAGAAGCGTACATCTATTGTCGCGGTGAGTTTTTATTCGGATCGGAACAACTGAAACGGGCAGTGGCCGAGGCGTACCAGCGGGGCTATTTGGGTGAAAACATTCTCGACAGCGGTTTTTCCTTGGATATCAAGGTCTATCGCGGTGCCGGAGCGTATATCTGCGGAGAGGAATCGGCGCTCTTGGAGTCGCTGGAAGGAAAGCGGGGCAACCCTCGGTTAAAACCTCCGTTTCCGGCCGTGGCCGGGCTCTATGGGATGCCTACCGTGGTCAATAACGTAGAAACGATCTGCAATTTGCCGCCATTGGTCGAAAATGGGCCGGAGTGGTACCGCAGCATGGGTACGGAAAAGAGCCCGGGGTTGAAAATCATGTCGGTTAGTGGTCATGTCAATCGCCCCGGCAACTATGAGATCCCCTTAGCGACGCCGCTTCGCGCTTTGATTGAAGAATATGCAGGCGGGGTGAAAGGTGGACGCCAGGTGAAGGCGGTGATTCCCGGAGGGAGTTCAGTGCCGGTGATGACGAAGGACCAACTCGATACGCCGCTAGATTATGAGTCCATTTTAGCCGCAGGGTCGATGCTGGGGTCCGGCGGTTGTATCGTGATTGACGATCAGACGTGTATGGTGGCCGTTTCGGCGCGTCTATTGAAGTTTTATCGTGAGGAATCGTGCGGAAAGTGCACGCCTTGTCGCGAGGGAACGTTTTGGATGACCGATGTGTTGGAGCGAATGGAAGCCGGTGAGGGGACTCCGCATGACCTCGACCTCATCCGAGATATGGCCGACAATATTGCGGGCAAGTGTTTTTGCCCACTCGGCGATGCGGCGTTGGGGGTTGTGGTCAGTGCGATGAAATATTTTCCGGATGAGTTCGAGGCCCACGTAACGGAACACACCTGTCCGATGGGAGCGAGGCTTTATGATACGGTTAACCATTGACGATCGGGAGATCACGGTGCCCGAAGGGACCATGGTCGTTGACGCCGCCCAAGAGTTGGGCATCGATGTGCCGATCTATTGTTATCACCAGGCATTAGGTCCGCTCGGCGCGTGTCGTATTTGCTTGGTGCAAGTAGAAAAAATGCCGAAATTGGTCACAGCCTGTACCACCGCTGTCCAAGAAGGCATGGTCGTGCACACCCGAGGATCGGCTGTAGACAAAGGGCGGCAGGGCGTGTTGGAGTTTCTCTTAATCAACCATCCGCTCGACTGTCCGGTATGCGATAAAGGTGGAGAATGTTTTCTGCAGGATTATACCTTCCAGTACGGGTCTGCCGCTGGTCGTTACGACGAGCCTAAGATTCACAAGCTGAAGGATGCGGCGATCAACGAATTCATCATTATTGATCAAGAACGGTGTGTGTTATGTCAACGGTGCGTGCGCTTTATGGGCGAGTACGTTGGGGAAGAGCAATTATTGCTAGAAGGCCGTGGAGTCGAAACGGTGGTCTCCACCGTTTCCCATCAGCCCATGGATAGTCAGTTTTCTGGGAACGTGATTGATCTCTGTCCGGTCGGGGCGCTTTTGTCCATTCCTTATCGATATAAGGCGCGACCCTGGAACTTGGAGCGGGCGGAGTCGGTGTGCCCGCATTGCCCGGTCGCCTGCACCACCTCGGTCACGTCGCGAGAAGGCCATGTCATTCGGGTCGAGGGTCGTCCGATTCCGGGTCACGATTGGGGATGGCTTTGTGATCGAGGGCGATTTGGCTACGATTTTGGCTACGTCGAAGATCGCCTGTTAAATGCGTGGTTGGATGGTGAAATAACTTCCGCGGCCGAGTCGACGCGAACCATTGGCTCCTGGTTAAATGACACCTTGGAGCAGCACGGCGGTGACTCGGTAGCTTTTTTGGTGGGTGGTCAGCAAACCATGGAAGAGGCGTATCAGATTCGACGGTTTGCTGACGAGGTGGTGGGCACGTCGAAGGTAGCCGTCAGCCGATCGGTCAAAGGGTATTTGCCTTTGGGACTCAATGGGACCTTCGAGGACCTGGACCGTGCGGATACTATCGTCTACTTAGGTCAAGATCCCTATGACGCGGTGCCAGTGGTGCATCTGAAAGTCCGCGACCGTTACCGCGACAATCCCGGACTCAAGGTGATCGGGATAGGTGCCTATGATCTGACGCGTTCGACGGTGCCGGGCGATGCTTTTGTCCTCGAACCGGGCGAGGAAGCGGCCTTCTTGGCATACACACTGGCGAAGGTGGCTGCTTCGAACCCCATTATCGCGCGTTTGGGCGAAGAACTCGGCGATTTTTCTCCGACCTTCAAGGGAGCCAAGAGTGAGCAAGAGGTCGAGACCCTGGGGCGTCAGTTGCTCGAAAGTGAACACCTGGTCTTGCTCTGGGATGGCAAGGATCCGCATATGGAGTCGGTGCTCTTAGCGCTTCGTGGGCTGCGTGAGGATGTGACCGCGGTATTGCCGACGTTTGGCCCAGCCAATTGGAGGGGATTCGAACGGGCGGGAATTGCGGTCGATTACGACCGTCTAGAGGCGTTTGTCGAAGAAGCGATTCAAGGTAAGATTCACCTGTTGTTTTCGATCGGGGCGGACTTGCTTCGGGACTATCCTGACCGCGAACGGGCGAAAGCGGCGTTGGCGGCGATTGACCGGGTGGTGTCGGTAGGCCTGTTTTTTCCCGAGCAGCGTGAGCTTTATCACGCCGTCATCCCCGGTGCGGGATGGAGCGAGGTCGATGGCACCTACACCAATATGGAAGGCCGAATGCAGGTGGCCAAGGCGACAGTCCAACCGCCGGGTCAATCTCGACCGGTAAGGACCTATTTAGGCTCATGGGCGCATGCGTTGAAAAAGAGCTTCGTCTTAGAACCTGAGTGGGATCCGTTTGACCACAACGCTGGCGACCTGATTGCCAAGGATGCTCTACCGGAAGTGCAGTCGGTGCCAAAACCTGCTCGGCCCGCAATGAAAGACGGAGCGCTTCGCCTGGTCGGGACCGCCCTGGTGATGGAGGGCGGCATGCCGTCGGAAATCTTGCAGCCACGAATACCGAAGTATCCCGGGCGTATTTCTCTCGCGGACGCTAGCCGTTTGGGTATTGGCGAGCCAGGCGGGGAACTCGGGCTCCGTGGGCAGCAGGGCATGATCTCGGTGATGGTGGCGGTGGACGAGCGCATTCCCCAAGGGGTCTTGGTTTTGCCTTACGGAGTGGTGGGCAGTCCGCTGAACCAACTCGGCGACGGTGCCGTGGTGGAAGCCGTGAGCTTGGAGGAGGTTTCGCTGCGATGATTCTGGAGAT
>JAKAAL010000219.1 GCA_021802375.1 Bacillota bacterium
TCCATTCTCATTCATGAGTGCTCTCCTTCTGAGTCCACAAGTCCTCCAGTTTACCAAGGTTATTGTCCCATCGTAGCTTATCCTCTAAACTGGTGGCTAGTAGCCGCTAAACTCAAACACGGTATCATGACGACCGCAAGCGGTCCCGAACACCCCATGCCGGGATCCGCGGGTACGAGATCTAACAAAAGAGAGGGGAGTATGGGCCAGATCCCTCACCACATGGCACAATCTGGACCAAAACATACCGATTTACGCATTGCGACAATCGTCCCGGTTGCATTTTGGAGTCTCGGATTGTTGGGTGCGGCAGTAGCTTTAGCGTTTTGGTAGACAGCGGATCTCGACGACAAACGGGTCAAGTCCGAACTTGTCATAACCCAGCCGTGCAACTCGATGGCCGATAATCTGCAACAGGTGGCATGATTTTCCCGTTTCGTACCCATTTTCGGATCTAGTAGGCTAAGCATCCAGCGCCTTGACACCTCGCGGTGACCGGTTTCCAGATGCTCACCCCCGAACCGCATGCTCTACCGAGAACTTTTGAGGGCGTCGGTGACCCTGGGCGGTTCTTCGGATGCTTCCTTTTCGGACCGTTGAGAGTACACTGCTCTCCTGCGCCAGGTGACGGGCTTCCCCCGGCGCGGACTCCTACGAGCCCTGCCGGATTTTCAGAGCCCGAGCTCCCAGCCGGGTTCCACCCGGCGCTCCGGTTTAGGTCATCCCGGTTTAGGTTCGTCTGAACCAGCGCGGACGGTTGTCGGATAGGACGTGAGCCATTTTCCGCTGAGGGCGGCTGGGCGGACGTGGGATATGGTGGTCGTCGTCAGGTTGTCAACGCCACCCCCGTCCATACGGCGTGTGGATAACCATCTTCCGCCGTCGCCGATAATAAAGTCCCTCGGGTTGTCGTTCAGGCAGATCAGCCTTTATCCTCCTACCATTCATTTCCTCTCGACACGCGGTCGCAACCGGATGGTTGGCTGACTAGTGCCTTTCCCGGCATGCTACACTCCCCGTCGGGTTTCCCGTTCGGATAAGCCGGGTGAGGATGGGCCATTCCCATCTCGAGCCCACTGCCGTGCTACGGGCAGATTTCAGACCAACCGGCGCAACGCCAAACGGCGTTCCTTACAAGCGCACCTGAGTTATCTGGGGGTATGGCAACGATTCGTTAATTTTCCGCCATAAGCCAGGTTCTGGTAAAGTTTACGCTTTATATGTTGGCCGATTGGAATAAACTTGCCCCAGACGTTACGGCCGTTCCGAATTTCCGTCTGATTAGGGTTTCACTTCTCGTTTATTGACACGAGAGGTCCCGGACTCAGAGACGTGTTTGTGACAGAAACACTGTCTTGAGTGCCGATAAGTGCCAATAAATGTCTAGTGATAGTGCCGGAAAGGAATCGTTGTCATACCCCGATCAAGGGCGATGGCTCGAGACGCGGCTCAAAGTGACGGAGCTGCCCTGGGCCGTACGCGAATTAGCCGGCGCTCCGGAAGTCTATCTGAGCCAAAACCGCTTCAAAGGCCCACGAAAGATCGCCCACTTGTGGCAACTCGATGCGCTGTGGGTGGACGTAGACTTTCACACAGTGGCCCAGTGGGCGGACAAGCCTCCGGAAAGCATGTGGGAACTCTCCAAAGATGTCCTAGAAGAGGAGGGTATCCCACGGCCCACGCTTACGGTGGCGACAGGTCGGGGCCTTGCCCTTGTCTGGACGCACCAACCTATTCCCCGGGCTGCACTGCCTCGATGGAATGCGTGCCAGCAACGGCTCTATCGAGCGTTTAAGCCGCTGGGGGCGGATCGCGGAGCACTGGATGCGGCCCGGGTCCTTCGGATCGTGGGCACCCAGCACGCCAAAAGCGGTCAGCTGGTCCGGGCGCTGACGCCGACCGGGGATGCATGGGATTTCGATGCCCTCGCAGATGAATTGCTGCCCTTGACCCGCGGAGCGCTCTCCGACTTGCGAGTCCAACGTGCCCTCAGACGCGCAAAAACCCCCCAAGAGCACGACAAACACCCCCAGACGATATTTACGCCACTCTCTGGGAAGCGCGTCTGAGCGACCTCCAACGGCTTCTGGACTTGCGTTGGTGGGGAGAGTTACCTCCGGGCCATCGCGACCATTGGTTGTTTCTTGCGGTGAATGCGATGGCGTGGCTCGCTCCGCCCGATGTACTGATGCGGGAAGCGTGGGCGTTGGCCAAGCAAGTGGGTGGCTGGGACCAACGCGAGGCCTCGGTGCGTCTTCAAGCGATCTTCAAACGGGCACGACAGGCCGCACAAGGGCACACCATATCGTGGCAGGGGCAATCGATCGATCCCCGCTATATTTTTCGGACCGAGACGATCCTTGAGTGGTTGGACATTACACCGGACGAACAACGGGAGATGCGTACTCTGATTGGTCCAGAGGAAAAGCGTTCTCGGCATCGGATTGCGGAACGGCAACGAAAGCAGGACACTGGCCAAGTACAGCAGGACCGCAGGAGTTACCTCAAACAGGCCGCAGAACGGCAGGCGGAGGCCCTAAAGAGGCGTTCCCAGGGGGAATCCATACGGCAGATAGCCGATACCCTCAATGTCAGTGTTGGAGCGGTTCAATACATGTTGAAGCAAGACTCCGGACGTGGTGTATGAAGTCCGTGCGCTTGTATGGTGGTGATAACCTCCGGAACGGGCGTCCGGGACTGGTTCACCCGGGCGCCCTGAGGAATTGCTCGTTTTCTTCTGTTACGGGGGGCTCCTTTGGGTTGCTTCGTTGAGTGTGGCATTACTTGTTGTGATTTTTGGTCTTGTCCTTGCGATGGTTATTTCTTTAATAGTGCTCGTAGTTTAGGCTCTTGGGTTTTGGGGGGAGTGTGGCATAGTGACTCAAATGTATTGTGCCATATATGGGGTCCCGCCAACAAAACGCAGATTTCCCCCGGTTGAAATACCTTTATTTGGTTAATATGAACTTGCCGATACCACATATCGAGGATTTTCTTGAGATAGCGTTCGTTTGAAAGACGCTTGGTGGGCTCCGATTCCAGAAATCTACGGGGATTTCCCTTCCCTTGCGAATATCTTAGACACCAGAACACTAAAACCCCAGACGAATCTCCATTATTTTCCTTTTCTAGCGTGGTTGAGACGCGCTTTGTTGGCCGGACCCCTCTAAGCGGCTGTACACCCACCCCGCCGGGCCTTTGGGCGGGTAGAACGTGTAGTGCCGCTCAATTGGTGCGTACCCCGGTTTCATGTCGGTGTACATCCACGTTGGGTCGCGCTTGACGTCAGCGGGGTAATAGCTCTCCGTGAGATGTGTCACCCCATCTGCATGGGTGCGCCCGTCCAGCGCATAGAGCGAGTGATCCCCGACCGGCGTCGGACCATCGATGCTAATTTCGAAGCAGCCCGGTTTTTGGGCGGCGTGTCGAATGGTTTGGTAAATCATCTCGCGGACATTCTCGCGGTCTTCTGGGGACGCGAGATCATCCACCCGGAATGTGAGCTCTGTCATGCGGAACAACACGGGGTTGCTGTAGCAAACGACCGGAAATGGCAATAGCCATACAGAAAGCAATGTTTTGGCGGAGAAACGGCCGCATCAGGCCCTATTATTTACCTGAGCGACTCACAGTGACTTCTTTATGAAGGCTCTTGTGACCAATCCCACGAATGGCGACATCATTGCGTATCAACGGATATAAGACTTATTGCCATTTTCGTTCCAATGATACAGGAACCCCAATCACCGCGGCTAATCTCGATTTCCCCCCTGGATACTTCAAAAATCCCTTTGTCATCCGTCTACCCCCTCCTCATTCGTTTCAGACACTTGGATGCCTTATCATCTTGATGCCTTGACACCTACCGTCTTATAATAGGTCTAAAGGATGGATGGAAAATGGCCAACAAAACTGTCTTCAATGACCGCCTTACCGTCAGGCTTCCACACAGCTTGGCGCTCAAGCTCCATGTTTACAGCACTTTTACGGGAGAACAAAAGCTCAATGTGGCGACTCAAGCCATTCGGGAGTATCTTGATGCTCGATGGGACAATAACCTTGGTAAACTGGAGGACTTGTGGACTCAGAAGGAGAGCACTCATGAATGAGAATGGATTGAATGCCCTACAATCGACCGTCATTGCCATTCGCCACTTCTCCCACGGCCCGGGCACAGACGATCAGGGCCGACACAACATCTTTTGGTTCTTGCTTCGCTCAGCTGGGGCCACTGATTCGCAATTGAGCGCATGGACAAGTGAACGATTGGTGCCGGACGACGCAGCCCTTGCGTATCTTGCCGAACACTACAACATGACAGAGGCTGATGTGATGTTTCTTGCGGCCGCCAACGAGGAAGGTCGGCGGGGATTGTTACTTGCCTTGGAGCGGCTCGGCCAACAATTTATTAGCCCGACTAAACGCCGTCCTCCTAAGTCAATCTCGTTTTAATAGAAGTGCCAGAACAGCCATCC
Organism: Bacillota bacterium; assembly: GCA_021802375.1. The sequence continues at coordinate 4,476 of JAKAAL010000219.1, forward strand.
GACCCCCACCAATACAGCCAGCGCGAGAACCACGCGCACGGCCCGAAACGCCATCTTCCATATGATTGACCCAGCCATCAATGCACCGATGGCCACACCAATGCTGTTGACGGTCTTGCTAGTGTGCCACACTGATCTGCTGGGGGTGATTGGCGCATGACGCCACAGAATCACGGCTAAAGCCAATCCCGCAGCTACTATCGCCCATTGGCCAGTGCGCACGATGTAAACACCAGTGATGGCATTATGTCTACGGTACGGTTGCTCCCGCTCTAAGCGATGGTCCAAATCATGATGTGTGGTTCGCTCGACAGTGGCCTTTGGTTCGTTCACCGGGGAAACAGGTGCAGTTTGGGGTTCGTCGTCTGCCAACCGAATGCGATCTCCAGGCAAGTCCCGCATTTTTCGTCCCTCCTTGGCCTCTATTTTACCATCTAGACATCTAGATGTCTATTCTAAAAGTAAAAGAAAAGCCCCGGCGCATACTACCGAGGCTTCAATGGGTTAGGATGCACCGCGGCACCCTGCATGAGTGCAGCACGACGGACATTGGCCACATTGATGGCACAGAAGCTTTGGCATGGTGGCCTGACGACACTCGGGACATCGATGCCCTGTCAGGTACTCAAAAGCCGTGTTTGCTAAGGCTACCGACTCAGGCGTGGCGTTGCCCAGCGCTTCTATGACAACTCCCATGTCCCGTGTCGGTTCGATTAACGGCTTCTCGCGATTGTTTACCACGACAAAACATACGCCGTCTTCCGATACTACCGGATTGATAGACCGCATTGGCTAGAATCCCCCCCTGCAAAAATGACCCCCCGGCCATAATATGAACCGGGGGGTGCGCCATTAGAAAGGAATCCCTTAGAATGGCAGGTCGTCTGGTAGTTCATAGTTGGCGGACTCGTCACTCGTCTGTGACTCACCATCGCGAGGTTTATCAAGAAAACGCACGCCATCTGCCACAACCTCCGCAGCCCGCCGCTTGGAACCGTCCTGCGTTTCGTAAGAACGTATCTGTAAACGTCCTTCTGCCGCTACAAGACGCCCCTTTTTTAGGTGATTTCCGGCAGTCTCTGCCAACTTGCCCCAGCAGACTATATCAATAAAATCTGCCTCTCTGTTGCCTTCGCTATTCGCGAACGGGCGGTCTACGGCAAGAGTAAAGTTGGTTACCGGCTTCCCTTGGCCTGTATAACGGATTTCCGGGTCGCGCGTCAGTCTCCCTACGAGCACAATGCGATTAAGCATCTTTAACAACGCCTCCTGAGCGTGGATTAGACATCCAGTTTGTTTTGAAACACATTGGTCAGTAGCAATTTGGCCTGGTTGGTGCGCTCCTTCAAATCACCGAGATTATCTTCGAGCAACTGCTCATACTCACTGACACGCTCCTGTAAGCGCATCACTTCCGTCATGGCGTTTTTGGCCATCGGCGCGGATACTCGCTTGTTCTCGCCTAGCCATGTCATGATTTTCTCGGTGACTGCCGCCACCTCACGTCCAATGTCGTGGGACGCTTCACGTCGCACCATGACCTTCTGATCGGGCTGGTTAGCTACCGCCACCATGTAGGCCGCTGTCCCATCGTTCTTGGCCGTCTCACGCAGCGCCTCCACCAGTTCTTTGACCTGGCGAGTCACCGTGTTGTGCGCAAATGGGACGAAGTACACGCCTCCTGCCCGTCGCACTGAGACCGGTTGACCGTTGGCCAGCAAATCCGTCACCATGGCGCGAATCGCTCGACCCGTGTACTGCCGCTTCGCGTCATCAAACGCGGACTGAAGCCCGTCCAGCACTTCCAGGGACCGATCACTAAGCATCGCTCCCGATTCTGGCTGAATCGTCGCCAGGTCCGGCTCGTCTTCGCTCCACATCATCCGAGCGACAGGCTGGTACCCCAACCGCTGGTTGGCCGCGTCGACCTGTTCCTCCACGAGCATCCGGATTACTTCTTGGTGATTGTCCCGGATACTGCGAACCAACAGGTTCGTGAATGTACCATCATCATTCGGCAAGCGTAGCCGCTCACAGTTCGCTGTCGCTCGTTGGAAGGCGTGATTCGGCTGAATCGTTGGAATGCGGCTCAAATCCACTCCGCTCCTCACGAACGCCTCTTCCAACTGGTCACGATCCAAAAGCAATTCTCCAATCGTGTACCACAGCAGGTGACCTAAGAGCTTTTGCCCCTTACGCGCCTTCACAACAACGCGCCAATTGTTCATGTTGGTGGGTTTAAGCATGGTAGCCATCCTCCGATTCTCCTTTCCGTGGGAAGGGTTTTAGGATTTCTTGAAAGACCGTTTCTGCTGCCGTGTCGTTTGGATGGACCCGTAGCACGCGGTCACTCCAGTCGTGCATGAACAACGGCGCGTTGTTGTGAAGGC
>JAKAAL010000220.1 GCA_021802375.1 Bacillota bacterium
ATTGCTATGGGACACGGATCACCGCATCGGATACGGTTGGTCACTCGTACCAGCAAAAGCCGGACAGTAGAACGCATCAATTTCTAGACACTATAGCCAAGCAGCAACAGTATTGCACGGTCAGCAAAAAAAGGCTCTTTCTCAAAATTACGCTGTGAGGTTTTCTGCCAGGAGCACAGTGTAGGCATTAAGTAACTCCATCCCGGCACGTCCGTCTCCCGCGATGTGCAGCTATCACTGAATTCGAGAATGAGCCTAAAAGTCTTAATTTTACGATCCTCTTTTCTGTTTGTCCATAGGCTTGGCACATTAAAATTTTAGGGTTCCTTAGTACTTGACCAACAATAGACGATTCATGGAGAGGTATCTATAATGTGAAAACTAGGAGCTTTCTAAAACTTTTGAATGCGAGGGGGACACCCGCATTGGAAATGCCCAAGGCGGCCATGGGGGGTCCTCAGCGACCGTCGATGCAGAAAAAACAATCCCTTAAGGGAGGCAAGGCGGATGTTTTCTGGAAATGTGGTATCAAACCGAGATCCATTGAATGTGGTCAATCGGCTAGAGCGGTTGCCGATGACGTCCTATCAAAATCGATTGTTTGGCGTTGTCGCCACGGCGTGGTTGGCCGATCAAATTAATGTTGCGTTGCTTGCGTTCCTAATTGTTCCGGTAACTCTCTATTTTCATCTTTCAGTGGTCCAAATTGGAATTTTGGCGGCCATGACCTATTTAGGGCAGGGAATTGGTAATGTGATTGCCAGTTATGCTGCTGACAAGTGGGGCCGACGCGGAGTTTTTCAAGTTATTATTGTTGTGTGGGGTATCGGAAGTTTCCTGGCAGCCGTCTCATGGAATCCCATTTCTTTAATGGTTTTTCGTTGTTTGATTGGAATTGGGGTAGGAGGAGAGGCGCCTATAGCGCAGGCTATTTTGTCCGAGTTTATTCCTGCAAAAAAACGCGGCCAATATATCGCATGGATGGAAGGTTTTTGGACCATTGGATACATTTTGTCTGGCGTTGTGACCTTGCTCGTACTACCCCTATTATCTAGAAATGGATGGCGCCTCGTGTTTGTAGCCGTTGGACTGTTTGCGATTGTGGTCTTTTTAGCGCGGCGCAACATTCCCGAATCGCCACGATGGCTGATGGACAATGGACAAATTGATAAAGCGGAAGAAGTGTTGCGGGGTATTGAAAAGAAAGTGGAACAGCGGTGGGGACGAGCACTTCCAGCGGCAAGCGACACGGTGATCACGGAGCAGCATTTGCACACCAATCCTATTCACACTCTTTGGAACAGGCGCTACCTCAAACGCACCTTGATGGCGGCGGGCCTGTGGTTTTTTGCTCTATTGGGGTATTTTGGATTAACATCGTGGCTAACCACCTTATTACACGCACACGGCTACAGCGTGGTCTCATCCATTGGGTTTGTCACCCTCATCTCGTTGGGGGGGATTCCCGGATTTATAGTGGCGGCGTGGTTGCTTGAACGACTTGGACGGAAACCTACGATGGCAATTTTCTTGCTATTGAGTGCGACCACTGCGTATTTTTATGGCCATCCAACCACAGGTTTGCTGTTTATTGAGGGGTTTTTGATGCAATTCTTCTTCTTCGGCATGTGGTGCGTCCTCTATGCTTATACACCAGAGCTTTATCCAACTCGCGCAAGATCGTCAGGCGCAGGGTGGGCATCGGCTTTCGGGCGCGTAGGAGCGATCCTCGGGCCCGTTATTGTAGCCTTTATGCTGAAATCGACGTCGGGTGGAGAAGGCGCGGTCTTTACGTTAGGCGCTGTAAGTTTCGTGATAGCAACCTTGCTGGTACTGGTATTAGGTCCTGAAACTAAGGGCAAGATTTTGGAACAAATCGCAGACTGAGAAACAGATCACCGCAAATGGACGTTAGACACAGTGGTTTTACGCACGTTATTTATCTAAAGCTTCCTGACGCTGCCGCGCGGGGAAGCTTTAGATTTATTTGCGATTCGTTGGGAGCATGGTGACCAGGAACTGCGACTTATGGGGAATGCTATGGGAAACTACGCCACATGATTGGGGCGCGATCGTCCTTACCCGGGACGCTTGAGTATTGGCCGCGGATATACGCCACGGTAATAAAAATCCCCCCGGATCAGACGGGTGTCTAGCCGTTCGGATTCCTAATTGGGTCGCAAAAAAGGAGTGGCAGGAAAGGGGGCGGGTTTTGCGGTCTCCCTGGGTAGGGCAAGCGGTGTTTTTCAACGTCGCAACGGACTCAAGGGCAGTGACCTAGGAGCAATGAAGTTGTAACCTACGAGCCCGTCTCCATTGGGCTTGACTCGTACCCAGATTGTGTATATTACTTCCACAGCGGAATCTGGTGTTTCGGCCGCTAGACATCGGTGCTACCTCCTTGTGATCGGCGTTCTTCCCGGTTTCATCCGGCTGCTCATCCAGACCTACATGGAGTGTGGGACCGGTATTGGTACGCGTGTGTCCAAACAATTTCACGATCAAGGTGCGGTTGGTGATAGGACTTACCGCAAGGCATCTGAGGACTTTGTACTTCGGAGCTATTGCGTTCTGTTTTACTGCAAAATACCTAAATTGACGACTAACATGGGTCCGATCCCCCTGATACTACGGGAAAATTGGCATTCTTGTCACGCCGTTCGTCAGTTTCCTCCCCGCAACGTAACAAAATACCATGGGACCGTCCGGTGATACATATGTTTCGTTGCTACCGGTTTAGCGTTCCTTCGCGGTTCAAGCAAAGTCCGACAAAAACGGCAATATACCATAGCGGGTTCACGCCAAGCTATTCAGACCAAAAACTGGGAAATTATGGGGGAAATTTGAGTGCCTCTTAGTCTATTGGTTAGAGCATAGTCATTGGCTCGCGATGGGGAAAACGAACCGAACTTTGGACCGGCACGACAACAGTGGAAAGAAAACTTTGTGGATTCTGACCATATCAATGTTCTGCAGGGGTTAGTTACTGTAAATATAGGCGACGGGGGGGCACCCATCGACCAGTGGAAACATCATTTATGTTGAAAGCGAGGGTAAACCTGTGTCGGATGAGAAGCCAAAACGAAAAAAGGTTACCATTCCCAAACTTTACGAAAAGAAGCAACGCGGTGAGCCAATTGTCATGTGCGGGATTAATGATTACCCGCATGCGCGTGCCTCGGATCTTGTCGGAGGTCTCGATATTGCTTCGGTAGGGGATAGCGGCGCTATGGTGAACTTTGGCCGTGACACTACCTTGGATGTACCGTTTGAAGAAGAATTGGTTATGGTGCAAGCCGTCCGTCGTGGAACGCAGTACGCCATGGTTTTGGCGGACATGCCCTACATGACGTATCAGGTGTCCAAAGAAGAGGCAATCCGCAATGCGGGCCGTTATGTCTCTGAAGGTGGCGCCGAAGTGATGAAATGCGAAGGTGATAAATATACCGCAGAGAATATTGGGGCCATCGTGCGTGCGGGAGTTCCCGTCATGGGTCATATTGGCATGACCCCTATGTCTGCAGCCAAGTTTGGAGGATTCAAGCCCCAAGGCATGACCGCACAACGCGCTGCCCAGTTGATCGATGATGCCAAGGCGATGGAAGATGCGGGATGTTTTGCTATTTTGTTGGAATGGTGTGCCGCAGAAGTGGGCGCGTACCTCTCAAAAAATCTAGCGGTTCCCGTCATTAGTCTTGGAGCGGGACCTTACTGCGACGGTGTGCATGTCATCGGCGGGGATTTATTTTGGCTTTATGATAAGTTCGTGCCGCAGCACTCAAAGGTCTACGTGAACATCCGGGAGATCTTCCAACAGGTCTATCGAGACTATATTGCCGACGTCACCAATCGGACATATCCTGAGCCGGCGCATTGGATTACGATGCCCGACAGCGAACGTTTGATTTTCGAGAAAATGCTGCACACGGAACTTGATATGGCTTAAATGCGAACCTTTCTTGACGAAAGGAGGCTGTCGCTGTGGTGGGTGAGATCTGTGGCGGGTGTGGTTTGGCCTGCGAGAATTCCGATGAATGTGCCACGTCCTTGAGGTGGAGGCAGCAAACTATCTCCTCTGACAGGGATTTCATGATAAGCCCGCAAGTGGCCCGTCAACTGCTTTCTCAAGCCACTTGCGCTGCTATTGTGATAGGCTCCGGTGTCCCTGCCGGTGAAGTATTGACATGGGTGGAAGTGGCCAATCGATATCACACGCTGTGGGTATGGGACCAGGATACTCGCGTTGAACAAGCATGGGCTCTAGAGGGTGGCAAGCACGCTCACTTTGATTGGGTCGTCCAATGTGCAGACAAGCTATTGGTTTGGGCGGTGGATGTGGATCGATATCCTCCTTGGGACTTACGGTTTAATACCAATCAGAAACAGATTCTTAAACCGCCCGCTGTTCGCGGCGATCTCTCTTGGCGTTGGATTATGGCTCAATGGGCACCCAGTAATGTCAGTTATTGGGAACGGACTGCCATTTTACTAGACCCGTACGCCGTAGACGAAACAACGCTGTTCCTGTTACACCGGTGGTCAAACAGGGACAGCGGTCCCTATTTGGCATTGGTCACTACGCATCCGCATAGACTGGGGGCCCGGCGGTTGGCGGTAGAATTAGTGGGCACCGTTTTACCCGGATGGTCCGCGGTGGACGAAGGGCGCATCCAATATGGACTCACCACTAGCCATCTTTCCGCATGGGGTTGCGACGTTGTCATTTGGGTGCAAGGAGATGAGACGGCCGCCCTGCCCTCTAACTTAGGTGCTACCGTAATTGTTGTGGGGCCTGCACCGCTGCCCGACCATCCCTGGATTCCCCTGCATTGGGCACGGGATAGGGGCGGGTGGTCTTTGGCGGATGATGGGGTGGTGGTGCAATGGCGGTCAAAAGAAGAACTGGAAACTGTTGCGCATGACTGGTTTTTGGCATAAGGGGTGAGGAGATTGACGGGCACTTCCAAAGTATCGCTGACGGAGTATATTATTGATCCCCAAAACCAGAGGGAGGGATGGCATACTCTGACGATCGGGGACAGCGGAAGAATTGTTCACTGTCGGCCCACAGAGTCAGTGGGTGTCCCGAATTATTGCGTCGTGCCCGCGGGTGTGGATATGCACTCGCACGTGGTCAGCGAGGGCATTCATGCAGCGCGGGTTGTCAGCGGGGATGGCTTGGTTCCGGCGCTGCGCGATCTCCCCGCACTCTATCATAGGATTGGTTATACTACAGTGGTCGATGCGGCCGTGTCACCCGAAGAGGTGGGACTGGTGCGGCAGTGGATTGGAGCCCTGCCGACCCTGAATGTGGGATTTTTGGTGGTGGCAGGTGACCATCCCACCGTCGCAGAGCCTATTCGGAGACGATCCGTTGCCGGCGTACGCGATGCCCTTCGGGAATTGCTCGCAGCCAGCGGTGCGTGGGGAATCAAAGTAGTTAATCCTAGTGCGGCCGGACGCACACCCTTGGCTAATTTGCATGATCCGGGACCTTTGGGTGTGTCCCCTGCGGAACATATCCGCCTATTGGCTGAAGCCATCGACCAAATGAATATTGCCCATCCCATGCATATTCACGGCCTAGACCTGGGGATTCCTGGCAATATTGCTACCACTATGGCGATGTTGCAGGCAATCGAAGGCATTCCCGTTCATCTGGCCCATGCTCAGTTCCATGTCTATCGCGAAGTAGACGGACAGATACGGTCGGGCGCTGAAGAGCTTGCAGACTGGGTAAATACCCATCCTGAAGTGAGTTTAGATTTGGGCCAGGTAATCTTTGGCCCTACGGTCACGGTCTCCGCGGACCTGTATCTCCAGGCTCGGTTAAGAGCAACCCATGGTGGGCGATGGGGCGTTTGGCGGGGGAGTTCTGGGGGTATTGCGGCAGTCCCGTATCGGTATCGCAGAGCGAACCTAACCAACGCCATTCAATGGGCGGTAGGTTTGGAACTCGCGCTTTTAGTCAGCAACCCTTGGCAGGTCTTTATTTCTGTAGATCATCCCAATGGAGGCTCATTTCGTTCTTATCCAGCCATAATCCAATGGCTTACGTCCGCAGAATCCCGCCTGGCTGTCGTGGAACAATTGCCCAAAAAGGTCCAACAAATTTTGGATTTGCCTCACATGACCCGAGAGTATACAGACCGCGAGATTGTGGTGTCTTCCAGCGCCGGGCCTGCGCGCCGCTTGGGTTTAGTGTCCAATGGACATCTCGGTGAGGCGGCGGAAGCCGATGCGGCAGCTTATGCTCTGTACAACGGCCATGTGGACTGGTCCCAACCCCAATGGGTTATCAAAAATGGCCAACGGGTATGGACGGCAAACGAACCATAGGCGATCGCAAGAGGGTACGGGAAGATTATCGGGAGGGTTTAACCATGGTCGAAACAGTTGTAGAAGACACGTATTGCGAGGCATTTCCGGCGTGGGTCAGCCGCATCGTAATTAGTGCCGAGACCATAGAATGGGCCCGTCATGCGGCCACCAGCGCCGTTGGGTTTGCAACCTCCGTGATTGGCTGTGGCATCGAAGCAGGAATTGAAAAGGCTCCGGTGACAGCGCCGGATGAAAGACCGGCCGTCGCCGTCATCTTTGCTGGGATGAAAAAAGATTCCGTGGCTAAGGCCGTTGCCACACGGGTGGGACAATGTGTATTAACCTGTGCCACAACGAGTGCCTACGACGGCCATCGCGACCGGACTGATGGCATCACTTTCGCTTTGGGAAAATCCTTGCGGTATTTTGGGGACGGTTATCAAATGTCCAAAGTTATCGCAGGGCGTCGAATATGGCGGATTCCTGTAATGGATGGGGAGTTTGTCGTAGATGACATGATGACCGTCAGCCCGGGTGTCGCGG
>JAKAAL010000221.1 GCA_021802375.1 Bacillota bacterium
GAGAGTTATCTGAGCGAGCGCATGCATGCGACGGTGCATGGTTGCTTGTCCATCTTCCGCATAGAGATACGTCACGTCGCCCGGATTCCCACCCACGGCCCATTTGCCGAAAAGGTTTTTGCCCGACGCCACCACCACGGCCAGCGACAAACAAAACATGCTCTTGCCCGTCGCACCTGCTGCCGATAGGATCCCCACGTCCCCCGGTTCTAACCCTTCTATAATCCAGTCCGGTGCCGGTGGAGTGGTATCCCTGAACATCCGTATGTCATCCTCCTTGGGTAGGAAGCCGAAAGGCTTCCCCCCAATGACCGTGAGACCGCCACTTGTGTTTGGCACGGATTGTGTTACCATGGTGTCACCTCCGTAGCTGAACTGGAGTGGACACCTATTGTCTCGGGATCGCCGGTGGCCGCCGACGGTCCTTCTTGTTCCTGTTCCCCTAGCAACCTATCCACTTCGCTCACCGGTATCCTTACGCTGGTCAGTCCCGGAACCTTGATACTGTTGAGCTGACCTTTCTGAATCATCCGTCTTACGCTCGCGGTGCTGAGCGAGAGCGCATTCGCGAACTCTTGGATGGTTATCGCCTTCTGCATTTCTCCACTCTCCACTCTCCTTGTTAAGAGACACAGGAGTGAGATTTCCTATTTCCTGTAGGTTGTCGCTATTTTCACACCTCCTTTCCGTTTAAGGTAAAAAATCTGTGCGCAGAAGATATCGCCTACGCATTGCATAGTCTACCTGGGATATGCTACGATGTCAACGGCAAGACGGTCGCTAATGATTAAAAATTTTCAAGGAGGGTCCGCGCAATGTCTGACGTGACGGTAAAGCTCCCCCACGCTCCCAATCCACGGGTGGCCGGTGCCCGCCCTGGCCGGTCGGCAAAAGTGGTGCGTGACAAGCAAGTGCTGATTCGGCTAACCGCAGAGGAATACGAGCGGTTGGCGACTGCAGCCAGCGCTAGTGACGAGGCCCTTGCTAACTGGGCCCGTCGCGTGTTACTGAAAGCCGCGTCGGCCAATTCCGACTAACCGTCATCAAAAAACTCGTCACACCTCTGATCCGGCTCCTTGGGAGTCGGTTTTTGGTGCTTCGATGGGCTGGGGGTAGCACGGATGTGCTCGGCTCGTGGGGATGGAAGTGGGGACGGAAGGCGGCACAGAGCCGCCAAAGGCCATAAAAAATCCCCGAAAGTGGCTCGGGGCTTCAAAATTTCTGGAGCTGGCGATGGGACTCGAACCCGCAACCTACGGTTTACAAAACCGTTGCTCTACCGATTGAGCTACGCCAGCGCTAAGGTAAATTTGTTGTTCTGACAGCGGAAGTATATTAACATGAATACGCACTAGAATTCAAGATGTTCGAGATCGCCCATGACACGTCGTGTAACTTTCTTCCTTATGGTTACGTTATATTTTCGGAATCCCGCGGCCTGAGAGGAGACATAGCCCAATGCTTCATTCGGATAAGACGTCATTTCATGGAAACAGTATTGACACCGTCATACCGGAACTGCAACCAGTAATTGCAAATGTTGAAAAAGTCATCGTGGGCAAACGTCACACCATTGAACTCCTCGTTACCGCGATATTGGCTGAAGGGCATATTTTGTTGGATGATGTTCCCGGTGTGGGAAAAACCACCTTAGCTAAATCGATTGCTGCTACCCTTCACTTGTCCTACAGCCGGATTCAATTTACACCCGATCTATTACCGTCAGACATTACCGGCATTGGCATATATAATCCCGCACTGAGTGAATTTGTATTCCAACCGGGGCCGATTTTTGCCCATTTAATTTTAGCCGACGAAATTAACCGTACCTCACCCCGCACTCAAAGTGCCTTGTTAGAAGTCATGGAAGAAGGACAAGTCACCGTCGACGGCCATCAGCATCGCCTTGCCCGTCCCTTTGTGGTAATTGCCACCGAAAACCCTATCGAATATGAAGGCACGTTTCCATTACCAGAAAGTCAGCTTGACCGTTTCTTGTTTCGCATCCAATTAGGATATCCAACCATCGAAGAAGAAACAGAAATGCTGTCTCGATTGGAATCATCCCATCCCTTAGATACTTTGCAACCGGTTTTGACCCATGATCAGTTGCTGAATTTAATCGGCCAAGTGTCCACCACCTACGTGTCTCCGACCATCCGACAATATATTGCTCAGTTAGCAGAACGCACCCGTGAACACAATCGCATTTATTTAGGTATGAGTCCGCGTGCCGCCATCGCTCTACAAAGGGGTTCCCAAGCGTGGGCCTTTCTTCACGGCCGTACCTTTGTCATTCCTGATGATGTGCGGATGCTAGCACCTCTAGTGCTTAGTCACAGGCTCATCCCTCGCGGAGGTTCGCGTCATGATACCCGTGCCATGGTTCGTGAAGTAATCGATGACATCGTATCGCACTTACCCATCAATGAAAGTCATGGTAAATCCTCATGACGCGAGCAACATGGCAGCGTATCTTTATAGGCATATTTATCGTCCTAAGCGCAGCCACCTATGCTCATGTCCAAGGAGGGCTCTTGGCGTGGCATTTATTTGGCTTTATTTTGGTCATGGTCGCTCTCGTCGTGTTAGGATTCGTGTCCCCCCTAGGAAACGTTCGGGTTAGCCGTCTATTGGACCCAGGGCCGTTTCGTAGCGGCGACACGGTCGTCATCCGATTGCGCGTGGAATATCCGAGATGGTGGCCCTGGGGCTGGTTGACAGTAGAAGATATCTTGCCCCCTCAACTGTCTTCTCATGCCAGTGCTACCTTTACCGTATCGCCATGGATCTATAAGCGGTTAATCCTTGAATATAAAATCCAGTCCACTCCACGGGGTATATATCATCTTTCCACGATAGTGGTGCGTACAGGGGACATCTTTGGTTTGATTACCCGAGAGAGAACGCTGGACTTGGCGGCCACTATCACTGTATGGCCGCAATCGGTTAAGCTGCATACCATCGGATTAAACCGTTACAACTGGCAAGGTGAAGCCGAGCGCCACCGCGGAACCGCCGAGGAATCCAGCAATTTGAGAGGAATTCGCGACTACTCTCCCGGCGACCGACTATCACAAATACACTGGCGGACATCGGCGCGAACCGGAGCATTCAAAGTGAAGCAGTTTGAACCCTTCACTCAGCCGCAATTGCACGTGACGTTGGACTATTCGACGGTATTTGATGCAGGCCATTGGGAACTGGCTGTAAGTTCAGCGGCCTCTGTCGTAGAATTTGCGCATTTTCGCGGTCAAGCTATTGGCCTCATGGTACTGGACAGTCCCGACGACCATATTGTTCCCGGGATGGGTCATGATCATCTTGTGAAACTATTAGACTACTTAGCGGCTCTTCCTCGCCGTGAGAACTCTACCACGCGCATACCTCCCGTGGTCCGTGAACAGTCGGCACTATGGATTACTCCACGAGATACGGAAGATTTGCGTGGAATCCCAGCAGTTAGCGTAATCACCATTGGTTCCAGCAACACCACGACTCGTATCAATTCCCTTTCTGAATTACCCGACTACCTGTCGCGTCAAACTGTTTAAGGAGGCCCTCATGGTTGATTCCCGTTTTCGCATCCTGATAACTGGAATATGGATGACCGCCCTGTTTTGGCCTTATGCTCACGCTGGAGGATACATTGCCGCAGGATTTTTAGGGCTGACGCCATTCTTACTGGCACTGGGCGACCTCTGGTCTGGATGGGGACTGAAATGGACCACATGGACCATTGCCGTACTCATGGAGCTTTATGTGCAATGGTCAAAACTTCCCGGGCCGAAAGAATTCTTCCAAAGCATATTAAAGTCAATTATCGCTCTGCACCACATAGCGCCCAGTGAATGGAACCAAATGAGCGCCCATTTGGCCACGCCCCTTATATTGATCGGCGCCTGTTTGGGGTGGGCGGTTTATCGCCAAGCCATTACACGCCCCCGGGTGCTTACCTTGTTTGGAGTCGGCATCATCGCGCTTGCCTTAAACCATGTGCTGTGGGGCTTGCCTGCAGAGGGCCCTCTAGTAGTCTATTTAGGGACCGGGCTTTTGTTGCTTATTTGGTTCCAAGTGTTACTCGTCGATCGGGGCAACCCTACCTTTCTTCCTCACAGGTTATGGTACGGATTTGCATTGGCATCAATCGTGGTGCCGTTGGCCGTAGGGTGGACGACCCCGCCCAGACCTGGTCATGGCTATCTGACAATAGGGTTTGGTGATCCCTCGTTATCCAGAGGGTTTGGCAACGGGACCGCGACCACAGGATTTGCCGTTGGCATTAACCATATTGGCCGTTCTTTAATCCCTAACTACCAACCGGTCTTGCTGGTGACATCACCTTCCCCCCATTACTGGCAAGCCGAAATTTATAACAGGTTTAACGGAACTGCTTGGACCAACCCTGTTAGCCAGGCGCCATATACCATTACCAACGATACCTCGGACTTACCGTTGTTTCCTATGCCTTTTTCCAATACCATCAGGGTTTCCACACAGCAGTTTCGATTTACCAGTCTAGTACCGGGAGGGTTGTCTACGCTGTTTTACAGCGGCGTTCCTATTATGCTGTCTTCTCCCAGTCCAGTAACCGTCTTCCCCTCCCATGAAAAGATCGTAGGCAGTAATATTCCCACTTATTCCGTTACCGCATTAGTTCCTTCGTACAACTATCATGCTATTGCCTCGACACCTTATCCGTTGGTTACTCAGATGCCTGGAGATCTCCAAACTCCCAAAAACTTATCCCCGCGGGTCAAGACTTTGGCGGAACAAATCACGAGGAATACCGACACTCCTTGGCAAGCGGTATTAGCGATAAAACACTATCTGGATACCCATTACAAATATTCCTATCATGTCACTCCCACTAGGACAGACGTAGTCAACCACTTCTTGTTTAAAGATCCCCAAGGGTACTGCGATCAATTTTCTACCAGCTTTATCATGATGTTACGCACCTTGGGCATCCCAGCGCGATGGGTGGTAGGTTATGGGCCCGGCACCTACAGCAGCAGCAAAAACGCTTATGTCATTCGATCGGTGGACGCCCATTCGTGGGCCCAAGTCTACATAGCCCCTGACGGCTGGATCCCCGTTGACCCCACTCCAGGGTGGTCCATCCCCCAATTAACCGTGGGCACCCAAACTTCTGTAAAGGAACAAGTTACCGTTCCCATCCAACCTAAGAATCCTGTCGTTCCGCCAGGAAAACTGCGCTTAAAAGGGCCCAACAACACTTCTCTGGCTAAACCCACGCACGTAACCAGACCTACCTACTCAACTCATCCCATTATGAGGTTGTGGCCTTGGGTTGCAGGAATGTTAGTCGTGGTGGCAGCAGTAGTAATGTTGAAGCCACGGCGCTGGCTAGGCCGTCACCAAACGCCCCAGCGGTTATGGAGGGAACTACGAGTTTGGCTTTGGCTTCATAATCGGATCTCGCCAAATTTCGTTCAGACACCCCGTGAATTTTTAGGACATTGGGTCAGACTTTACCCCGACCCAGAACAACTCTTGCCGGAGTTAGTTCGACTAATGGAAAAGGGCCTTTATGGACCGGAAGACCTCGACGAAGAGGAACTTCAACAATGGCAATCCCTATGGCACCAATTGCGAAAACATCGCAATCGCCGCCCGTTTTCCCGTCCGGCCTAATCCAATGAGGATGCATACTAAACAATCGGATGGTCAAGTTCTCGCCCATCACAGCAGGACTTGAATTGCAGTCGGCCAGATTCGCCATTATCGGATAGTGGCTTGCCACCCAGGAGGCGAATTGGCCGTTTGAGGCTTTCTGAACAATGGCCAGTGCCTCTGCTACTACTGGCTGATCCTTCCCAAGCGGCTATCTAGAGCTATATGGGCGGCTGGGCAGGCTGTTTCATTGCAGAGTGGAATTCTCAAACCATCGGCGTGTATGTCTTGCTTGAGACACGCCCACAAATGGTCGAACTAGTGAATGTCGCCGTGAGAAAAGACGAGCAAGGACAGGGGATGGGGAAACAACTCGCCCTTCATGCGAATGACACTGCTCGGTCTCGCCGCTATAAAATAATTGATGTGGGAGGGGGGATTTCAAGCATAGGGCAACTAGCGTTATACCAAAAGTGTGGATTTAGAATCTGCGGGGTCGATCGAGACCATTTTGCTGTGCACTATGCCAAGCCAACATACGAAAATGGCATCCGTGCCGTGCCATGATTCGGCTTAGAATGAACCTATGAAGGATTGCAGCCTTACGGTGGTTCGTGCCACAAAAGATTGAGCGGGAGCATCTGCCCCGCTCAATCGGCTCCCGGTGGCATGGCCACCATCATCCGCCCATCCAAATAGCGCTCGAGTTTACGCTTGACACGTTGCAGCGCGTTGTCGATGGACTTGACATGGCGACGCAAATCGACGGCAATTTCTTGGTAGGAACGTCCGTCGAGATAGGCCATAAGCACTTTCCACTCAAGGTCGCTTAGGATTTCACCCATCTTTTCCTCAATATCCCCGAACTCTTCCCGATTAATGATCATCTCCTCGGGGTCTGACACCCTTACCGTAGAGATAACATCCATCAAGGTTCGATCGGAATCCTCTTCATAAATCGGTTTATTCAAAGAAATATACGAATTCAAAGGAATGTGTTTTTGCCTGGTCGCGGTCTTAATCGCGGTAATAATTTGCCGCGTAATGCAAAGTTCAGCAAATGCACGAAAAGAAGCCAGTTTATCGCTGCGAAAATCGCGAATCGCTTTATATAGTCCTATCATTCCCTCTTGAACAATGTCTTCCCTGTCGGCTCCAATCAGAAAATAGGAGCGTGCTTTTGCCCGAACGAAGTTGCGATATTTATGAATTAAAAATTCCAAC
>JAKAAL010000222.1 GCA_021802375.1 Bacillota bacterium
CCGATCTTTTGTCGTGGGAGCCGACTTGCTCCGCGATTATCCCGACCGTGAGCAGGCGCGTCGAGCCTTAGAGCGCGTGGACCATGTGGTGCAGGTCGGGCTCTTTTTGCCGGAAGAGGTGCGATAAGACTTCATCCAACGGGGAAAGTCTTTGAGAAAGGCTCCTAACTTTTCCATGAAGCCGTCCGGCAAATCATAAGCTAGACCGCCCACTCGGAAATAGCTGGGATTCATCCGTACCCCGGATGCCGCTTCAATCATATCCAAAATAACTTCTCGCTCGCGCATGGTGTAGAAGAAGAGACTCATGGCCCCTAAGTCCATCACATGGGTCCCCAGCCAGACCAAGTGACTGGCTAGCCGAGTTAATTCCGAGAACAACACGCGGATGCGTTGAGCACGCTTGGGCACTTCAATCCCCATCAATTTTTCGACGGCCAGCACATAGGCTAAATTGTTGGTCATGGGGGCTAGGTAATCTAAGCGGTCGGTAAGGGTGTTACATTGCTGATAGCTTAAACTTTCCGCAGTTTTTTCAAACCCGGTGTGAAGGTAGCCTATCACCGGCTGTGCATCGACCACACGTTCTCCATCCAACTCTAAGCGCACGCGCAACACGCCGTGGGTCGAGGGGTGCTGCGGCCCTAAGTTGATCACCATGGTATCGTTGGTTAAGCTTTCTTCTTCGAGGTCCTGGCCTTCCAATGCTGGTGCCACTCGGTCATCGCTAAGCATATCCTTCCTCCTCTCCCGTTCGTTCTAGTCCGTGCGCTTTCCCGTCGTCGGATAGTCTTTCCTGAGCGGATGTCCCTCCCAATCCTCAGGTAGGTAGATGCGACTCAAGGCGGGATGTCCTTCGAAGACAATCCCGTACAAATCGTACGCCTCGCGCTCAGGCCAGTTGGCGCCTGGCCACAGGCGGGTCACGCTCGGGTGAGGTTGCCCTTCCTCTACCTTAACCTTCACGCGAAGGCGAATTGAATCCTGGGGACGATAGAGGTGATAGACCAGTTCGAAGCGCGGACGTGCAGGAAAATAATCCACCGCCAGAACATCCAAGAGCAATGGAAACTTTTCCTCGCTTTTGAGATGTTCTAAGACGGCCAAGGCCACATCTTTGGGCACCATGAAGGTCGGCTGATCGGGAGCGGATGCTTTCGACACCTTCCCCGGAAATTGCGCCTCAAGCCGATCCGCTATAGCATCCATGTCATGATTCAAGCGCCTTCGCCCCCGCCCTCTCAAGTTCCAGTTCTTTATACTTCGGCGGCACTCCTTGGACAATCTTTTCCTGCAATTTCAAAATCCCAAACATTAGGGCCTCGGGATTTGGCGGGCATCCCGGCACATACACGTCTACCGGCACGACATGGTCGACACCTTGAATGATCGCATAATTGTCAAAAACGCCTCCGGACGATGCGCAAGCCCCCATGGAAATCACCCACTTAGGCTCAGGCATCTGCTCCCAGATGGTTCTCAGCACGGGAGCCATCTTCTGGCTGACTCGCCCCGCCACAATCATGAGATCCGCTTGTCGAGGAGACGCCCGAAACACCTCTGAACCAAATCGCGCCAAGTCATAGCGCGAATTGGTCACGCTCATCATCTCGATGGCACAGCAAGCTAGGCCAAATGTGGCTGGCCAAATCGACGATTTTTGCGCCCAACGCCCCATCTTCTCGATGGTCGTAAGCAAGATCGACTGCTCCACCTGTTTCTGTTCCTGTACTAGTGCCACTGAAATCCCCCCTTGCGCCAGACATAAAGAAAGGCGACAACCACGATCGCGAAAAATGCCAGACCATTGTAAAAGCCATGGGCTTTTAGCACGTGAAGGCTCGTCGCCCAAGGATATAAGGCCATGATCACCACATCGAAAATCATGAACAGCATGGCAACTCGATAGAACCGCACGGAAAAATAGCCCACGGGCGCTTCAGGCACAATTCCTGATTCGTAGGTGACTTTCTTTAGCCCGCCCGGTGCCTTGGGGCCCATGATGTCCGATGCAAAGGACATTTGCAACACCACTAACAACGACACGATTAAGTAGATCAGCAAGGCGACATACTGGTTCGTGACGGCACACCTCCTTTCGGATTAGAATGACCATCGCCTGTCAATTCATCCCCGGCCGCAGCGGCTCAATTGTTCCACCATTCACATGTTCAATTATAGCGTTCTTTCGCCAAAACGTCGATTCGTATGCCGTGTACCATTCTATCAATTCCCGCCTGCTAATCAAGGGCTGAGTGGCCAGGGTGGCTTTGAGATTTCGGCCACTCAGCCGGAAAACTCGACTAGTCCCAGTGGTCAGAAAAAAGGCCCGACCCCTGCTGCTGCACGATGCGCAGTAGGCGTCGCATACGGTGGTTCACGGCGGACTTGGAAAGGGGCGGGTTCATGGCCTGACCGATTTCTCGAAGCGACCAATCCGGATGGGCCAGACGAATCTTAGCCACCAGCAAAAGACCGCCTGACAGCGATTCCCATCCAGGTGTCTTCGACAGATCGCTCAATAGGCGCGCTTGTTCCACTCCAGATTCGACCGTGCGCACTAAGTTTGCCGTTTCGGAGTTGACCAAACGATTGACTTGATTCTTGACGGATCGCACCACGCGCAAGCTTTCCATTTGCAGTAGCGACTGATGGGCTCCCATTTCCGCCAGCAGACGCAATATGCCTTCTTGGCCCTTGACATACACGGTGATCCCGCCGTGGTGGGGCATGGTGCCAGCCTTGACTCGTATCTTTTTCAGCATACCTACCACGTCTTCAGCTTGGCTTTGGGCGATGCGAAACTCCACGTGCGGCCCACGCTCGGGGCTGTTCATATAGCCGTGGGTCAAGAAGCAACCTCTAAGGAAGGGACCGGGTTTTAGCGGATAGTCCAGGCAGAATCGGTCCACGGCGCCTTCAACCGACAACACATAACTAATTCGGCGTTCGCGACGCTTGAGCTCGACGCTGGTCGAAAGCTTCAACGCCCTGGCGATCCGGTAGGCGCGTCGGACGGCCAGGGGCGAGGCCAGCCCCCACTCGAATCCCGTCGCGGCAAAGGGCTGACCCACTCCCATGCCCAGTAACTCCGACCAAAGGTCTGAGGCCGACTGCAAGGGCCGATGGCTTAGCTCTTCGGCCACTTGACGGGAAAAGCTCCAAGCCTTCATGACTTTCGCTCGCGCAGGCGGGAATCAAGCCAGAGCGAATCAAAGAAGTGTCCTTCAGACCACTTGGGATGGAACTGGTTTAAGGTCTTCAGCAAGCTTCTCGCCAGTTTCTCAGGATCATGACGAGCCACCCCATCTTCGAGCAGCAAGTCGTCATGGACAAGGTGCGGTCCCTTGCCCTTTTTACTGGGGCTTCGCGCGGTGACGGGCTCTGCCCCTTCCTCAAGATAACGAGAGGCAATCGAGGCGGGCACTTTACGGTCGTTGATTAAGACCACATCGATGACATTTGGGCCCAAGATTCGAGTGATGGCATCCACGTGGTCCTCTAAGCTAAAATGACTTGTTTCTCCCGGCTGAGTCATGACGTTGGCCACATAGACGACCAAAGCGCGACTTTTTTGAATCTCCAAGGCCACTTCTTGAACCAGCAAGTTGGGAATGACCGAGGTATATAGGCTTCCCGGTCCGAGCACGATCAAATCCGCCGCGCGGATGGCTTCAATCGTTTCCTGAAGCGGACGCGCATTCTTGGGCTCCATCCATACTCGCTGAATCCGAGAGGGACTGCGCCCGATTTGGCTCTCGCCGATCACGATGCGCCCGTCGTTTAGTTCAGCCTTGAGCTCGACCTGGTCTAACGTCGCTGGCAACACTCGACCGCGCACCGCCAGCACGTGGCTAGAGGCCCTTAGGCCGCTGACAAAATCCCCCGCCGCCTCTTCCATGGCGGCCAAAAAGAGATTTCCGAAGGAATGCCCGGCCAACTCCCCCTCTTCGAAACGATATTGAAATAGGCGTTCCATGAGGGGCTCGGTGTCTGCCAAAGCCACCATGCAATTACGGATGTCACCAGGCGGAAGAATGCCAAGCGACCCTCTCAGACGGCCCGAACTGCCGCCGTTATCCGCCACCGTCACCACCGCGGTCAAGTTCCCCGTGTACTCCTTTAACCCTCGGAGCACCGCCGGCAACCCCGTCCCTCCGCCGAGCGCCACCACTTTCGGGCCACGCGCCAAGTGACGCGAGTAAAATCGGCTAGTCCAGCGGCTAGATCCCACGCCTTCGTTCACCGATCGCCAAAGTTTCCACGAGCCAAACGCCACTAAAGCCAGGCCTACGCCGACAATGCCGCTGAATAGTAGATGATGCAGGAGTTCAAAGCGGATTCGACGCGTGGCTAACGCCACTCCAATGCCAAATCCCACTAGGAAAAAGCCTAGGGCTACGACGGCTAAATATCGTTTGACGCGCACCCCTGGATAGAGCAGTCGACGGATACTCCCCTTGCCGGCCGTTTTAGCCGCGCTCGACATCACGATGCTCCACAGAAACCTGCAGTCCCGATTCTTGCAGGTGCTTGGCCAAGTGGTTGGCAAAGACGACCGAGCGATGCTGACCTCCCGTACAGCCAATCGCCAAGGTGACTTGAGGCTTCCCTTCTTGTTGGTACTGGGGAACGAGAAAATCAAGCAAATCCATAAATCGCGAAAGCGTTTCCAAGGCGACCGAGGAGCCAAAGACAAATTGTTCCACCTCAGCATCGTTGCCGGTCTTCTCACGCAAACTCTCCACGTAGTGAGGATTGGTGATGAAGCGCACATCCAAGACAAGATCCGAGTCCTTGGGCAAGCCATGCTTAAAGCCAAACGAGACGATGCGAAATCTCACTCGATTGCCGGGCTGATCCAGCCGAAATATCTCAGAAATTCGCTTGCGAAGCTGCCTTGGACCAAGATGGGAGGTGTCGATGACCACATCTGCCTTGCCGCGAATTTCCATCATGGCGCTACGTTCATGACTCAGGGCCTCAACCAGACCCAAGTTTTCCGTTTCCAACGGGTGGCGGCGGCGCGACAGTTGATAGCGTTGGATGAGAGTCTCTTCGTCGGCCTCGAGGAACAAGGTCTGATGGACCACGTGGCCTGCGCTTAAGTTTTCTAGGCTTGACTGCCAGTCTCCAAAAAAGGCTTCCCCGCGCATATCGATAACGAGCGCTGCGCCGCGAAGTTCCGGGCCTTTTTGAATCAGTTCGGCAAACTTTTGGACCAGGTCAGGTGGCAAGTTGTCTACACAAAAATATCCCAGATCCTCAAAGGCACGCATTGCTTCCGTACGCCCTGCCCCCGATAGCCCGGTGATGATGACTAAACGGCACATCTACATCCCCCCCTCACTTTTCGTCGCTACCTCATCATACCAGTCTCAGCACCTGACCATGTCTCTCTTCGTCCCCTCACTGGGGAAAACTCGAAATGACCGCCAGAAATCGACACCGAGCGCCATATGGGCTCGAATCCGCACGATAGGTCACTTCCGGTCGGCATAGGAATTTTACAAGATGATGTAGAATAGAAATAGCTATAACAGGTTTCACTACCAAGGAGGGTCCTTGATGGCAGCAGCTCATCCGCCTGAATTCTCGCCCCGAGAACGTCGTCACCGATCCCAGTCGCCCGATCGCGGTTCGAGAAGTCGCAGTGAGCGGGACCGTGAAAAGCGAGAGCATCGCTCGGAACGATGGTTTTCGGCGTTATTTGTGGTAGTCATTGTCTTCACCCTAGCCTACCTTGTGGCCAGAAGCCCTGTCGCTCAGCTCATCACTCATGGGTGACCCTGGGCCTCAACTAGCGCTCGCCCGCTACGCATTTCTTCAGGGCAAGCCGGGAAATGCTTTCTTGGCGTTTCGGGTCGTTTGCCAAGGAACCGCCCAAGCCGATCCGCGAAGTATTCAAGCATAGGCCAGATCCTAATGAGAATACCACGGGAACGATCTAAATGATGGGTTCACGCCAAGTCGTATAGGCGGAGTTGAGGCATAGTGCGAACCGATTCATCATCGGCCAGATACCTAGCCCCGTCCTTCCTTTGGAACGCCCAACAGGGGCGTGATTCACCGTTATGTGTCCGACGGAGAAGTGGCACGAATCCGAACTCGCGTCCTTTAAGGCGCTCGAGAGCGGAATCGATTCCCCGTGGACGCGCCACGGCACCTGCGCGGCGAGAGCGACCCCGGCTCAGGTTCGCGGATGGTCGAGCCCAGGCGGCCCCAAGCCGCCATCTAACGCTAATAGCCAAGCGGACGACAAAGGCAGAAGGGATTGAGATTAAGAGGCTTCAGCCGCCAAGCCTTAAATGGACATGTTCCTACCGTTTCGCCACAAGCTCAAGACCAGGCCATTCCAATGGAACGTGTGGGACCTACGGGTTTAGCGTTAATTAGTTTAGGCATCACGAACTTCCGTGTCACAAAGACATCCGAAGCGATATCAGCTCATCGGGCTAGAATTGGCTGATTGACACACCGCCATCATTCGCCCGAAAGTTCTCCAGGCACCCCAATGCCTATGCTAGTCAGTGAATGCTTGGGGTACACTCCTAGGGCTCTTCGACGAGCCGATGGGAACTCAATTTCGCTAAACCAAGGACATCATGCCTCATCCATAAACACGAAGCGGGTCAAGGGCAAGCGGGAAGAGGCCAAGATGCGTTCTACAGCACCCCAAGGGGTTGCTCACCTGGCGGCGCGGCAGTTCGCCAAATAAACGGTTGTTCCATAGTGCGAAAGTCCTAAAAGGCCGAGCCTATTTGTCGAAAAGATCGGCAACGGCCAGCGACACACCGGGGAAGAGCGTGCTGGCGACGATCTCGCTCCGACGAAAAGGCCCGGAACTTCGC
>JAKAAL010000223.1 GCA_021802375.1 Bacillota bacterium
TCCGATCTTAGCGCGTAGTACCTGGGAGAAAATTCTCAATGCAGGGAGAGACAAGGGATTTGTCCTGAGCCTTCCGCGGGAGATGGCATAAGTGACTGTACTCAACTTTGGATTCGCAGGAAAAACAGCGCTGGTCACCGGAGGGGCATCGGGACTAGGTGCCGCGATTGCCCTAGAACTGGCGGCGTTGGGGGTGACGGTTGCATTAGCCGATCGCCAATCATCTCAACGTACTTTGGACGCCATAGAACGTCAGCACGGTGCAAAGGGCTACGCAGTGAAGGTTGACCTTCGTTCCGAGGAACAAGTGCAACTCATGATCCATCGGGCGGTTGATCATCTCGGTTCACTAGACTTGTTTGTGAATGTGGCAGCCGCGTTGGTGGCAGAATCGGTAACCCGGATGACCCTTAGTTCATGGAACGACGTCTTAGCCACCAATGTAACGGCTTGCGCGTTGGCCTGCCGCGATGTTTCTAAACACATGATCAAACAGGGGCGGGGTGGAGCCATATTGATTGTTGGGTCAACGGTAACGTATAATCCGGCATACGCTCAGGCCGCCTACCGCGTCTCAAAAACGGGACTAAAGGCGTATATGGAAACCCTTGCAATTGAACTCGCCCCCTTTGGAATCCGTGTAAATATGATTTCGCCCGGGCCATTCCCGACACCCTTAGTGTCACACCTCACCGAGGATCAACGGTGGGCTGCCGCACGTGAGGTGCCCTTAGGCCAACGGGAGGGGGTAGTCACGGAGGTGCCACCAATGGCTCTTGTGTTACTATCCGACGTTTTTTCATCCTATATAACGGGCGCAGACGTTCCCATAGATGGTGGCCTACATTTACGGCCTTTGTTGTTTGGCTCCTCTGAAGAAGTGAAACAGTTAAACATCTGAGCCGTTGCAGATTGCGCACGGACTCATTAGCAAGACATTCTTACTATATTGCGCACGGGTCAAAATTGACGGTTTGTCCGGGCGACGGCTCACGATGATTTGCTCGGAAATCCGTTAAAGCAACACAGAGTCTAACGGGACGAGAACCCATCCCCTAGCTTTTCTGAATACGGTAGCCTTAGCTACGCTACCGTATTCTGGTCAGCGAGGAGTCTCCCATGGGGGATCGTATCGGTTCAATGGGGACCAAGGCACGATGCCCATTTTGCGGAGGGTATCGCCTTTTTGCTGTTTCACACTCTACCATCGACCATTCCCTGGGGTGGCTCCACGGCAAACGGCTCATTCCGGGTGGGCATCATCTCCAGGAAAAGTGCGAAAAAGCATGGAGCACGACCTGTCGAAGACGCGAATGGCAGAATGCCATTTTGACGGAGTGATGACCGTGGCTCTGCGGCCTAATTGATCCCCAGTTTCTGGTAATTACGAGGGTTCAACGGTTGTGGGGTCAGAGTTTTTTGCGTTCACAAACGGCCACGCAGAAGAGTACTAGCCCCGGGACGGGGGAGGGCAAACCCATTCCAATTTAGACCATACCCGAGATGCGCAGCGGAATCAAAAAAACGCATCCGTTTGGCGACCAATCAGCATGCCACCTTAACGTTACAACAAACTTTGCCCTTTGTTTGGGATTATCCGTTTGTCAGTGTTCCGGTTGGCCAACCAGACAATGATGGTTTTTGTACACTCGATTTTAATCGGCAACAGAATTTGCCAGAGGAAGCGTGGGCGTATATGTTGGGCCTCGCAAACCTCGTAGACCAACCTACTCATCTCAGCAAATTTTGGGATATCCTCGCGAATAAGTGAGATGGGGCAGGAAGAAAAGGGTATCAGTGTAGTCTTTCTTAAGATATTGAGAAAGAGCTGATTTCGGTGGACGCACACTGTCTGAATCAGCCGTCGGAATGGGGATCATGTACCGAGCCTCGTGCCACGGATTGCACACTATGCTCCAAGGGCGGGAGCACAACCGGCCCGAATCGAAATCGCGGAGTACACATCCCGTTGAGGCTTCTGTCGCAAGGGTGGCCTTATGGCTATGAATTGGCGATCATTCAGGCTCCGTTCTCCGTGATTGATTACATCATTGTCCATGAGTTAATCCATGGTCGTGATTCGCGTCATCGTCAGACGTTTTGGGATGCGATGCGGGTGATTCTTCCGGACTTTGCGGCGCGGAATCAGTGGTTGCGGGATCATGAAGCGGAGTTGGGACGGTCGGTAATGGTCTGCGATGTTGCTTGAGCCATAACTTTGATTGCCATAACTGATATCGGGACTTTATTCCCGTAGACCATCTCAAGGGATGAATGGCACGAAAAGGGTGCGAATAGCCTAGGCGACGTCTAAGGTATTGATAGTGTTTGGAGACATGAGTAGCGAGGCGTCCATCCTCATCATAGAAGTCGCACTCTTTGGCGATATGCTCGGAAATCACATCTAAAAAAAGCCCGTGCAATTCGTCGGCGTACCGGAGAGAGTTGTCAAGAATTCGACGAATGTCCTCTACGCCTCGGCCGTCGATACCCTGGTAATCTACGTTCAGTGGATCCAAGTATCGATTTAAAACTCTTACCACTGGTTCATAAACCAAATTGAGCTCTTCTTCCCAGTGTCTAAGTTGGTGATTTTTACGATCCGCCTTCGAATCCGCCCAATATTTCATCCATGGGGCTGCAAGACTAGCCAACAACCCTGTAAGAACAGCGGAGACGATCGTCACCCCATTTTGTGCGATCCAAGTATATAAATCTTTCATGTGAGATGTGTCCGCGCTAGCCGCATCTACCCACCCGATCCAGGCTCTCGACGCTAACTCCGACGACCTGCAGTTGCCTCCTCAAGACGCCTTCTAGTCGGCGATTTTGTTCTTCCCAGGCTTCAGAGCTTTGTTAATCGCTTCTGACAGTGACCTCCATGGAACGGGACCTCCTTTGGCACGCCATGGGACAAAGAATGGATAATCTACTGGCGCATCGGGATCTTCGCCCGGTTCCTGTTGGATTTGGGCGCGTTGTTCCTCAAAGACGTCATTCATTTTAAGACGAGGAGCCCAAAGATATCCTGCTTATAATCCGAGGTGTCGATGCTTCCGCAGAGGATGTTGGTCGACTCCCACAGGTGGGAGTCGAGTGCTGGGAGCGTCAAAGTCATAGGTATTGGTATCTCCTTCCATTCGATAAACCATTCACTTATTATTGAGATCATACAGGATTTATAGGGAGTTGGGGAGAGGACTAATTCAGTCTTTGTGCATCAATGAGATTTAGAAGAATAGGCATGTGGAAAGAGAGCGATTCCTGTTGAAACGTTGCAGAACCTGGCGAGAAGTATCGCATAGATATGGCAGCTATCAAGACACCCATAACTCCGTGGCCAGGAGATTTTTATACATCAGTAGCGGGCTGTTGTCTCTACCATTTTTAGCGCTATTAGTGAAGTCTTCTGAGACCAACGCATTGCTATTAGTAACTCATTACCAATCCCTCGTATTAGCTGTGCTGGGGTTGAGTATTGCAGTGATTGCGTTAACCACATATTTGGGTTTGGAAGATCGGGTGCGTCAGGCACTGACTAGAGAGATATCGGCAATGAAGGCGGACAATAAGCTTCGGGTGCGGTTGCTATTAGATCTGGAGAAGAGCCGTGTTGAACCTGTCAAATTTCAAGAGGTTACGGAACGAATTCTTACGGATACGATTTTGTACGAATTCTTTCGGGAAGATCTAAGAGAAGTGTTTCTCGCTTACATTAAACCGGGCCAGATTACCGCAGCGACGGCGTTGGCGTTACGAGACTTCTTTCGTAAGCATCCACAGTACGAGATAGACTCTGTTTGGAAATTCTTTATAGATATTGCGACTCAATCTGAACAAGGATTTCATGACGCAAAACACGGTATACCCCTCGTTTTACAGAAGATTAGTACGAAACAGATATTCTTGACACTCATCTGGTTTTTTGATTTATGGGATTCCACACGGGACGCAAATTGGCGCAGAGCTCTAAGTGATTTTCTGCTAGAGGCATCAAATCAATGGAATTTTCGAGAAACGGTGATACCGACTATTCAACAACGATGCGAGCAGGTATATGATCGAAACCACGAAACCAATTGGAGTGCAACAACAGGGGCAGTGGGTCAACTAACCTTGTACGTTCGACACCTGGATACCAGTAATCTTGAACGGTTGACTTTGTATTACGCAGATCTATTTGGGGTTCAAGCCATTCCCAATGAAGAAATGGGCGACCAAACAAACCAAGCGATAATCACTCGCGAATTTATCATCGATAACTTGCGAAGGTGTGCGGATACAACCTACCTCCAGTCATTAGAGGATAAGAAAAATGAAGTGCGTGTAATGGTGGCTTATCTAGATAAACTCATTCACGAGCGGGAATCCATGTACGGGCTGGTCGTTGTATCTCGTCATGGTCCGAGTATCATCCCTAATCTGTGTGAGGAGCATACTTTACAAGCGTTCACACGTAACCTAGAATCCGATCACAATATGAAGATCCTATGGGTCGCCAAAGACCCAGATAATACAGCAGAAAACGAAAAGATTTGTGACTTTTGGTAAGCGATGCAGAGTGATAGTAGGTAGGACGGATTGGCATCGCTTGGTGCAAGCAATGGTTGGTGCTTGCAATCGTTAGTGAAGGAATCAATGAATTCGTGGCCTTGGCAAAGCGTTTAAAATCCTTGTCTTTTGTCTTGACCTTAATAAAAGTGTTGGTGTCTCCTTCTACACATTCTTTAAAGAGCAATATGGTATTGAAAATTTTGCCATTACGGGATACCTAAACGTTCGCGCCTTAAAGTATCAAAAACCTTTGTCGTGGCGTGATAACCTATCTTTGAGGGGGGAGGTGTTTTTTCTTGGAACCCATCAATGAAGTGGAGTTTGAATACAAAGGCAAAAAGTATGCTATTCTCGGGTCTCAAGACTTGGCTGACCTGGCAACATTTTGGCTCAGCCAATGGGAAAAGGGACAATGGATTCAACAACCGATCTATTTTGAAGGACCAGGTCAGGTGGCGGATTTAATGGGTGAATCACAAAAGATGGCCCTGCAATGGCTCGAATGGCGAGAAAATAATGGACCGTGGTTGTGGCCTCGCGAGAAAAGATAGGAGGATGTCATCACCTAACGACAAAATGGTGATTGTTTTCACAGAGATGGCCCCACAAGTAAACGTTCTGCTGAAAGATTGTTTTTAACAAAGAGGAGGGGGGTTTTTCGTTGCTGCGGGATAGCGACGGATTACCGCCAGAAGACCATGCTTTTGATACAGTGGATGCGTTGGTGAAACGGGCTAAAACCTTGCGACAAAGCGCCAACAAGTTGTGCGGCGAGGACATGAGAACCGCGTTTTTTCTGGCCACCATGGCACGGGAAGAAACCATGAAGGGATATCTGATGAAAAGTTAAAAGACTGGGACCAAGTAAAAATGAAATGTATGTACGTTGGCTGGGATAATGACAAAGGGATAATTAACAATCCCGTCTCTAAAGACATGTTTGATGCCGTGATGGACGCGACCGCAAAACTTCTCGCTCTCATGGCTAGTTTCATGAGTTGCAAATCGAAAAGACACTTTATCCGACACCAGCGTGAGTTTCAAAAGATGATATCGGACCTCATGACCGATGACTCGGAGCAATAAGTGTGGACTGGGCGTTACAGTTTGCTTTTAAACCTTTTTTAACAGGGGGTATTCAGCCAGGGGGCTGAGAGACGAAGAAACAAGTCATTTGCCCTAAGGTAATCATCTCGATTGGATCCGGTTTTTGATGAAAAAAACTCTAGGCGTGCGGGATGTGTTTTACCATAAGAAAAAATCCTTGAATCAGCGGGGTTACGGAAAACCCTAACTCATTAGGGTTTGGGTTTTCCGGCTTTCGAGGTATTGTCAGCCACCAACCTCATCGTTTTTTAATCGGTGAGACAGTTTTACCTCTTCTTTTTTGAATTGAATGCGGCAAACTACCTGAGAACGAAAGGAAATGCGGTTGATAGCAGATAAAAATTTATCTGAATCCATTTCACGGAGTTTCTTGCAAGAAAACGATAAGATATAATCTACATTTTCGGCTTGACGGGATTCGGGGGCAGTCCAGTGCGATCATGAAAAATTAAGATAGCTTTCTCGCGTGGTTAAGACCACGGAAGAAATTAGATCTGAAACATTATATTCGAGATGCAGCGTTTCCCATCGGTTCAAAACGTCCCAAAGAATTATTTTTGCCCAACGGAGGGCTGGGATTGTTAGTAGCTTAGCGGTTCTGGGGGCTTGAACCACTAGCGCCACCTTATTGTCTGTTTAAATAGACGCAACCGAATAATTGGTGTTTTCCACGGTTACAAGAATTGGTTCTGCTTTCGAAACGTCAGGAAACGGCGATGTAATCGGGCGAAAAACCCTAACGGCTTAGGAAAGTTCGGGCCGAGAATCGGGCGAGGATCTGTTGGACAACGAGTTGCGTTATTTTGGCTGCATGGGCGCGAAAAACGGATCTGGCTGCGGCAGTTCACCCAAAGGTTTCAGGCAGAGTTTCAATGGCTGAAATTTTTGCCGGTTTACCCCAGACTGTCCTCCTCTTGGCGGATGTGGCGACCATAAGATCTCTTTATCGTGTGTCTTACGGCGTTATGTCACCCATTAATTTTCATCCGCGAGCAGTGTAGTCGGGGGGAATCGATGGGGCGATCATCTTGTTATCTCTTTATATTCGGGATGCGGGTGAAATGACCCAACGACAATGCGGCGAACTACGGGCCCTGCGGGAGGCCCATGGGAGAGTAGCCAAGGTGCCTTAGAACGGTGTGCAATCCGGCCTCTTCACGTTAAATAGTTACA
>JAKAAL010000224.1 GCA_021802375.1 Bacillota bacterium
TTTCGCCTAACCGCCAGTTCGCAGGCAAGGCGCAGGTTAGGGCTAACCGCTACCTTGATTCGCGAAGACGGTCGCGCCGACGAAGTGTTTGCTCTGATTGGACCCAAGCGCTTCGACATGCCCTGGAAGCAACTCGAAGCGCAGGGTTGGATTGCCTCGGCCCGATGTCACGAGATTCGGGTCCGACTGTCCGACGCGGGTCGCGAGGCCTACGCTTTAAGTGAAGATGCAGAACGCGTGCGAATTGCCGCTGAAAACCCTGCCAAGCTTCCTGTGGTGGAAACTTTGGTTGATGAGCATCAAGGCGATCACATCTTGGTCATCGGTCAATATCTCCGTCAGTTGGATGAATTAAGTGCAAAGCTAGACGCGCCGATTCTTACGGGGAAGACGCCGGTTAAAGAGCGTGAACGTCTGTATCAAGCGTTTCGGGATGGCGATATTCCGGTGCTGGTGGTTTCTAAAGTGGCCAACTTTGCCATCGACCTCCCCGACGCTAATGTGGCCATCCAAGTCAGTGGAACGTTTGGTTCTCGTCAAGAAGAGGCCCAACGACTGGGCAGAATCTTGCGGCCTAAGGCCGATGGCAAAACCGCCCTGTTCTATAGCATCGTGTCGGAAGATACCCGTGAACAAGACTTTGCCCAAAAACGCCAACTCTTCTTATGCGAGCAAGGATATCGCTATGACATTGCCCATGCTGACGAACACGGTCTTCCTCTCGATTCCACCCCGGCTGCGGTCATTATGTTCCCGACCAGCATTCAGGAGAAATCGCAATGATTTTAACCATTGGTCCCAGCCTGGTGCGAATTCTTCAATTGACTCCCCCATCCGAATTGGAGGCTTTAGGTCAACGTTTACACGTGAAAATCGGATCGGATGGCTTTTTGTCCAGTTTGTTTCAAGCGTTGCTCGATACGGAGCGAGTGAGCGTCATCTTTGAGCATTTGAGCCATTCTGCCCGAGATTTTCTCACCGAGGTATTGCTCCGTGGGGGTGCGGTGTCCTGGCAACAGGCGTTTCGCCGCCCTGAGTTTCGGCAAACGCTGGAGGAACTGGCCCCGACTGGCTTGATTTTTTCGATCGAAGACCGAAACTATGTCCGACATTTTAGCCTCCCCTGGGAGTATGATAATTTCGCTTGGTCGCGAACGGCCATGGCCACGTTGGACCGGCCTTTAGCATCGAAAGAAACGACTCCTCGGAAGGAGACTGCTGCTGCAGACTGGTGCCCATTTCTGCAAGATATCTATCAAATTCTAAGTTTCGCTCGCACCGATCCCATTGCCCTGACCCAGCAAGGCGCGATCTATAAACGCGTCGAAAGCAAATTGGTCCAAAAACTTTGGCCACACTTAGACCTGGGTCAGGCCTCACAGAAACTGCAACAACTTGTGAGCTTTGCCCTGCAAACCCAATTGCTGGAGTACCAAGACGCAGGCCGTTCCATCGTCGCCAATGAAACCGGAATCGCCGAATTCTTCGAACTCACGGTGGCGGAGCGATACCAAACCTGGTTTAGTTATAGCTATGAACGGGGCGCAGATACCTACTTGCGCCAAGTGCTGATCGCTACTTGCGCTTTCTTAAAGCCGGATCAGTGGTTAGACCTCGAGCAGTTTATGGCCTGGCTGGCCGCTTATGGTGTGACCTCACCCACTTTTCGACAAACCTTGGAACGGCACATCAGTCGTTTGGTAACCTGGGGCGTATGGGAAGGGAATCAAGAGCGTGGCCGGCTTACGGATTCGGCCTACTATGGGGTACTTGAGAAGTTCGCATCCACTCGATCGGGACAAGCCGTAGTCGAGCCTACCGGCGAAGTCTTAGTACCTCCAGACGCGCCTTGGTCGGAGCGCTGGGCGTGGGATAAAATGACGACTTTAGTCCGCACGGACCGCATGTCGGTATATCAAATCGATAGTCATGGACTAGAACGCAGCTTAGACCTAGGGATGGAGCTAGACCACGTGGTGGAGACCTTGGAAGCGATGACCAAGTCAGGGATTCCCGCCAATGTAGGAACCAACATCGACGATTGGCGCCGGTTATTAACCCGCCATCGGGTCATTCAGGCCACATTGATTCATAGTGCGACGCCGAGGGACTCGCAAGAAGTGGAGCATCGTCTGGGCAAGCGAGTCATCTTTCGCTTATCAGAGACGGATTTGGTCATCCGGCCTCAGGCTGCTCAGGAATCCATTCGATTGTTAAATAAGGCAGGTATTCTCGTCCGATCCCAGATCGAACGGCCTGGGGTTGAGCGCCGCGAAGATAGCGACACGGATGTGCCTATGTGGTCTCCGTATTTCGATGATAGATACTCCGAACACTTTTACCCCATCAGTGCCAATGTGGCTTCGGCCAACATGAAGGTGCCAAATTATGAAAAGATCCAGAAGGAGATCGAATCCGCCATTCTGTTGCACTCTCCAATTCAAGTCACCCATGTGATTCCAGGTGAACGGCGAGAGATCACTCAAAAGATCGTGCCCTATCAAATGCATAATGGATGGCTACAGGGAACCGTCGTTGGCTCACACCAGATGGCCAATATCCAGGTGCATCGAATCCAAGAATTGATAGCCGGGAAGTCGCCTTGAGCAAGCGAAAATTTCGTCTTCGGCCTCGATTTTTTGTCTTCTCCGTGATCGTCCTAGCCGCTTTGAGTTTCGCCGTGGCTAGTCTTTTCGGGTCTTTTAAGCCGTCGGCGAAACCGCCGCATACGTCCCATCCCGCGCCATTGCACACCCCGCTCATTGTCTCGACCATTAAAGGCAGCTTCAATCCAGCCTCCGTGAATCTCCCGATTCCCTTGACCGAGTTTTCCGTAGTCGCAACCCCTCCAGGAGCGGTCGCCCTCGTCGGCGGATACACCAAGGGCCGTCGGATTAATCCCATTGTCTACACCTTGACTAATACCGGCGTCGTTGCCGATGGCCGCATGATCAGTCCGCACGCGAATGGCAACACCATTGACCTTTCAGGACGGGTTCAATACGTCGGCGGAATCGATGCCGTGGATAAACCGTCGTCCCGTATTCAACCGGTATCGCTGAACGGCAGTCTAAGCGACCCTCCGAATCAGTGGTTACGCACCCCACTTTCGGCCATGGCCACAGCGTCGGCAGGAGCGACCGCCTATGTCGTGGGCGGCCAAACCGCCAAAGCCAGCACCGACATCATTTATCGCATCCGCCTTGGCTCCCATCCCAAACCCTGGAGTCGATTGCCTGAAGCCCTTTCACATCCGATGGCCGCAGTCTATCGGGGCATGTTGTGGGTCATCGGCGGATACTCCGAGGCCGGCGGCTATTCTTCGGCCGTGTATACCGTCAATCTTCAATCCGGCCAGGTCACTGCGGTCGCCCAGTTGCCACTGGGATTAGCCAACGGCGCCATCACCGAATATCACCATGACCTTTGGATTTTAGGGGGCTCTACCCCCAGCGGGGAAACCGCTGACACATTTGTCATCCTACCCTCGGGCTCGGCGATCCATCCCGGACCAAAGCTTCCCCAAGCCGTACAGGCTGACAGCGCTTTCGTGCTGGATGGCCGCCTTTGGGTCGGAGGGGGCACTACCGCCAACGGGTCCCCCATCGCCCAACTTTGGCAATATCGACCGCAGGTCAAGCCAGCGCCCCGCCAACCCGATAAAAAAAAGACAGCGACGGCCCCCGGGTCTGTCGCTCGTCGCCCCCGCTAAGCATTCATCGCAATTTCCTTAGCCATGACCTGGAGATGCATCCTTCCCTGACGGCGAATGCGCTCGACTTGAATGATGCGTTCAACCGCGGCTAGGCAGGCTTCAAAGTCATCGTTTTTCACCACATAATCATAGCTTTGAGCATGGCGCATCTGCTCTATCGCATTAGCCAAGCGGGCATCGAGATTCGATACTTCAGAACGTGCCAAAATCCTGCGTTTAAGCTCTTGGAGATCCGGCGGAAGTAAAAAGAGCGACACCACCGAGTCATGCCGGGATTGATATTTCATCTGCCCCTTATAATCCAGTTCGATGATTCCGTCTCGCCCTTCCACAAACAAATCTCGGGGCGATCCGTAATAATAATCTTGGTAAACGCGCTCGTGCTCGTACACGCGACCGTCCTCAACCATCTGTTTGAACTCCGGTAAAGAGACGAAACGATAGTCAAAGCCATCGATTTCTCCATCTCTCGGCGGTCGAGTGGTATAGGTAACCACCTTGCTAAGCTCGGCATCGCGCTCTAATAACGCTCGCATGACCGAACCTTTGCCCACTCCCGATGGACCCGTAAACACGAATAATATTGGCTGCAAGGGCTGTCCCTACCTCAACAAATGAAATTAGCTAACGTAATGCCTCTCATTGTACCGCATTTCCTCGTCAAGCGACTTTTATCACGTGGGCCGTAAAACTCCGCCGTTTAGGGCGGAGATACCAAGCGTTGGCGTCGAATCGATCTGTTTCTAAAATATGCACGTTCGCTCTTTGGTAACCGGATACGTTCGTGCAGTTGTCTCTCGCAATCGTAGGAGACGTAAAATAGATCGCGTCGTCAAGGCCCGACGTAAACAGGCTTCGACGATCTAAGGTGGTGAGCGAAGTCTAACCACCGCGTCAAGTAACGAGCGACCTTCGGGCGACTGGATAGCGGGTGTTTGGCTGACCCTTTGCAAGCAAAGCGCACCTGAGGGGGTTCCTCGTAAGAATCCCCGCCCTGCAGAGAGGGGAGTGTCAAAAAGCACCTTCACCGCCCACCGTTCCGCCGGGGAAAATCAGACCCAATCCCAAAGAATCGGACGGAGCCACCCCCCTGCATCCAAAACGTCAGTTGCCTGCGTTCCCAACCGTGAGATTCAGAAGCCGACAATCCGCGTGGTTTCGATATCCGACCCCGGTGGTCCCCAAAGGCCCTGTTTTGACGACGCCGTGCAAGGTTTCTCAGCTTCAGGCCAGGGCCTCCACAATTTGCTGCTGGATCGCTTTCAGGGAGTCGGGATCGGCAGGACGCGCGCGGGCGAAATCCAAGTCCGCTTCCGTTTGAATTGGGATGAGGTGAAGGTGCGCATGGGGCACTTCGAATCCCGCGACCAGCATCCCGATGCGCTGACCTGTGACCGTCTTCAATGCCTTGGCGATGGGCTGAGCAAACGGCATCAAGCCTTCCAGCCATGTGGGTTCGAGATCGAAGAATTCGTCCACTTCAATCTTAGGCACCACCAAAGTATGCCCCGGGTTAATCGGACGGATATCCAAAAACGCATAAAACTGCTCGTTCTCCATCAACTTGAAACTCGGAATTTCGCCGGCAACAATTCTGGTAAAAATAGTCGGCATTGACCATCCTCCTCCAAATTCGTCTGGTTGTTGGTGGCTGTCAAAAAACCCACTATGCATGAGCCCACTATGCATGAGTATACGGGGCTTGTCGATACTTGCCAAGAAAGCCTGTGGGATCTCTGCAAGATCTCATGCGATTCCGGTCAGACTAGAATCGAGGAGGTGCTTACGTGGAACTACCAATGGTTGCCGTGGGACCAGACTTAAGCCCGTTTGGCGACCAATTGCGGGCGGCCGGCTTTGACGTCGTAGAGCTCAACCCCGAGACCATGCGGACCGCAGACGCGGTGGTGGTCGATGGAATGGAGCATAGATTCTTAGGCGTCGAAATGACGGATACCAAGGCCCCTGTCATCGATGCCGACGGCATGACTCCCGATCAGGTCGTGAAGGCCGTCAAAGCGCGTGCCCTTCGCCGCTAACCAGAGAGGGCAGGTAACCCCTGCCCTCTCTGGTTGTTAATCCCTGCCCACGCCTCAGCATCTCCCGCCTACCGAGGCATTGGCCATCAACCCGCACAGGTAGGATCGTCAACGTTTAGTCGCCTTGCGAAGGCGTCAAGCTTGGCAAGGCCATCCCCTTTTTGGCCCACACAGCCTTCGTCGCCCTCATCATTTCGTAGGCGGGCCAGCGGCGGTGAGCCGTCCCTTGGGCCAGTCTGTTGGGATCATGCGCGCTTAGTCCTTCTAGGCGAGCCCATCCGCGGGCATCGTCAGCGGGGCCGATCTTTTTAGCCCAGTCCCCCCAGTCCCCCCAGTCTCATCCACACCCTCGGAACCAATCCGACAGGCAACCAAGGTTCTTTTTACCGCACCCAAAAATCACCAACAGAGCAGGTTGGACCGCATCCTTGACCGCCGCACTTCGGCCAGATAGGAAAAAAGCAGCCAGCAGTTCTCGGCAAAATAAGCCCTATGCCCCCATGTTGCCCGGCACTGCCTCTATGAGGAGATCTAAACCAGGCGACGTCATGGCGCTTTCAGAGCATGGCTGCTCGAGCCTTAGCTGAGATTCAACAACCAACGCGTCGGTTGCGAAAGCGCCTCACCGAGGGCATTAAGAAAGCCTGAAGCGGCCATTCCGTCGACCGCCCTATGGTCAAAGGTCAGGCTGAGATATCCTACCGAAGCGGCAACCACGGCCCCATCTCGAATAATCGGCTCGAGTTGGATGCGATACATGCCGATGATAGCGACTTCGGGGGAGTGAATAATTGGAGTCGCAAAGAGCCCTCCCAAGGCTCCGCCCGCGGTTACGGTAATCGTAGACCCGGTCAATTCCTCGGGCTTCAACGACCGCTGGCGCGCTCCTTTCGCCAAGCGCTCCACTTCGCGGGAAATCTCAAGCAGACTTAATTGGTCAGCACCGCGCACTACGGGAACCGCCAGGCCCTGTTCACTATGCACAGCGATGCCGATATCGACGGTGCTATGACGAAAAAGTCGCTCCCCTTGCCAACGTGCATTGAAATCAGGATATTGCTCGAGCGCCCG
>JAKAAL010000225.1 GCA_021802375.1 Bacillota bacterium
AGGTACTGGACTATTGGAGAGATATTGGGGAGTGGTGGCACAATGAGCCGGAATTATGGTTTTGGCGAGTCCAAGGTGAAGATCAAGGTGTCTACGAGCTGGCCTGGGACCCCAGCAAAAATCAGTGGTGGCTATATTACGTCTATGACTAAGCATGGTCGGGTGATTTGGTTCCCCGGAGCTTCCGTGCCGGAGTACGAGTATATTCGAATGGCTGGACATGCCTATCATTTGCGGCCGGGCTCCTTGGCCGATCGGGTATTGAAATGGGTCACGGTGGCTGTGGATGGGGAATGAGCGGTGTGCATCTCCACGTGCATTCGGCCTTTTCCTTCTTGAATGGCGCCTCACGCCCGAGAGACTTGGTGCGCGAAGCGGCAGCCCAAGGTATTGAGACCCTGGCGTTGACAGACGAGGACCGGGTGTCGGGTGTGGTTTCCTTTCTGAAAGCATGCCAAGAATATGGTATTAAGGGCATTGTGGGCGCGGAAGTGATGGTGGAGGACTATGGCAAGCTTGTTCTGCTGGTGCCAGGGACGTCAGCGTATCCGGATCTGATGGCGCTTTTAACGGCCGCCCATTTAGAGAATCCCCGCGGACAAGTACGCGTCAGTTGGGATATGCTGCGCCGATTTGGTCATTCGTTAATCGCCTTAACAGGAGATCGCGAGGGAATGTTGGCTCGCGCTTATATTGACCGGGATCCGGTGCGGCTGTCCATCGTTCAAGAAGAACTTCAGATAGTTTTTGGCCCCGAGCGACTCTACGTAGAGGTGACGTCGGGGCTCTTGCCGGGCGACCGCCGCCTATTTCGGGCACTGCACGATTTGGCAGAGGCTCGGGGATGGCCTTTAGTGGCCACGGGGGCCGTTCATTATGCTCGTAAGGATCATTTTGGCCTCTACGATTTGATGACCTGTATTCGTGCGGGGGAACAGATCGAGAGTGTTTTCCCCGAGCGACGCTTAAATGCGGAAAACTATCTAAAGCCGTGGAGCGACTTCGAAAAACTGTTTCGCGATTGGCCGGAGATACTGCGGTCAACACGGAATCTCGCTGATAAGCTTCATACCCCCGAACTCTTAGGGCGCCGTTTTCGTCCGCTTTTTTCGCTGGCGGAAGGGATGACTGCGGAACGGGTCCTTTGGGAAAAAGTGCTTCGGGGAGCGCGGCGGCGATATTCCAAGGACTGGCTCAAGGTTCGCTCCCGTATTGAGCGAGAGCTTTCGGTGATTGAGGATTTGGGGTTTAGCGATTACTTCTTAGTGGTCGCGGATGTGGCGGATTTTGCCCGACAAGAGGGGATTCGCTTTTCCGGACGGGGATCGGCAGCGGATTCCGTCGTGGCCTATTGCTTGGGCATTACGGATGTGGATGCGTGGCGGCGAAATCTTTTGTTTGAGCGTTTCATGAGCCGTGAGCGGCAGGAGATGCCCGACATCGACATCGATTTTGACGCCCGCCGTCGTGACGAGGTGGAGGCTTATGTGACCCAGCGCTATGGCTCGGAACATGTGGCGCGGGTGGCCACCTATCAAACCTACCGTCAACGTTTGGCCGTACGGGAAATCGGGAAAGTCATGGGGTTTCCCCCCCAGGAACTAGATGCTTTGGCTAAGTCGCTTCCGGAAGCACCGATCGCCAGTCTTTTGGAGCGATGGGGGAATATTCCTGAGCTCCGCCAATACCCGGAGTCGGAACGGCTTCGGTCAGTGCTAACGTTTGCCCAAGCGATTGAGGGATTGCCCCGTCACATCGGCACGCACTTGGGCGGGGTGGTGATTGCCGATGTGCCCATCCAGGCGGTCAGCCCCCGTGAAAGATCTCCCAAGGGCTTAGAGATTTTGCAGTTTGACAAACGTGACGTGGAGGATTTGGGCCTCATGAAGCTGGACTTGCTTTCCTTACGCACGTTTTCAGCCGTTGAGATGGCTAGCCAAACGATTCAGCAAGCAGGACCTTTTGATTATGACCGCATTCCCTTATCGGATAACGCGACCTTTGAACGCCTTCAGAAGGGGGATAGTATTGGGGTATTTCAGCTGGAAAGCCCCGCGCAGCGGGCGCTAGCCCAAAAGCTTCAGCCGAGTCTCTGGGAAGATATTGTGGCGTCCTTGGCGTTAATCCGCCCGGGCCCCATTAAGGGAAATATGGTCGATCCCTTTGTGGCCCGCCGGCGGGGTGAGGAACCGGTCACCTACCTGCATCCGGATTTGGAGCCTATTTTATCCAAGACCTACGGGGTGGTGCTTTTTCAAGAACAGGTGATTGCCATTGCCAGCACGTTGGCCGGATTTACTCCCGGGGAGGCGGATCTTTTGCGCCGCGTCATGACCCATGCCCGCTCGACTCAGGAGATGGAGGTTCTGGGAGAACGTTTTCGCCAAAAGGCGGTCGCGCGTGGGGTGTCCGAGGACATTGCCCATCAGGTGTTCCAACAGATTGTTGGATACGCCAGTTACGGGTTCAATGAGGCGCATGCGGCCGCCTTTGCGGAGACGTCTTACCGCACCGCCTACCTTTTGGAACATTTCCCGCGAGCTTATTTTTTAGGGCTCTTAAATGCCGAACCCTTGGGCTATTACCCGATTGATGTGCTGCTCGTGGAAGCCCGGCGGCGGAACATCCCGATTCTCCCCCTGGATATAAATCAAAGCGATGCGTTAATCCGTGAAGAGGGTGATGGTCTCCGCATCGGGTTAGGATTTGTGCGCGGCATGGGTATGGGGTTGGCCGAAGCGATTGTGGCGCACCGTCCCCCGACAGGGTATACGCATCCGGAAGATGTCGCAGCACGGATTCCTGCCGTGCGAAAGCATCTTTCTCGTCTGGTGGAGGTGGGGGCATTTGATAGCATTAGCCACGATCGCTCAGGCCTCTTGGAGGATGTTCAGGGGCCCAACGGATTACGGCTAACCTCGGCCCAGCCCGGAAAGGCATGGACTCCAGCGGAAGAAGTGGTGGCTGATTATCGGAATCTCGGTTTTGGCCAACAGCGCCAGTGGATGGAATTTTGGCGGCCGCACGTGACCCGTGAGGGTTATCAGGCCATCAAGGACATCCAGCAGGTACAAGCCGGGCGGCCAGTGCGAACGGTGGCCCTTTTCTATCGCCCCCATCGGCCCCCTACACGCAGTGGGCGCCTGGTGGTTTTCTTCTCGTTGGTCGATGAGACAGGGGTGCTGGAAGCACGACTTTCCACCAAAGGCTATCAGCGATTTGGCCATCTCCTCTTTGGCAAAGTGCGGCGGATGATTGCGGTGTCGGGAATTCGGGAGCCGTCTGGGATTCGGGTGACAGCCCTGGCTCCATGGCCGTCTCAAGCCTAAAATCTAGAAAAATCATCCGGAATGCAGGAATTTGCGCTTTTATGTCAAATTGGTTATCGAATGGGGTTCAGGAGGCAGGTGGAGGGATTGTGGAAGCCAGCTAGTGCCTATACCGTCAAACGGGGTCGCTTCCATCATCTCGTGTTTGCATTGCGGGGACTAGTATGGTTGGTCGCCGCAATTTTTGCTTGGGGGCACCCCTTT
The DNA here is from genome assembly GCA_021802375.1 of Bacillota bacterium. The sequence goes on from JAKAAL010000225.1 coordinate 3,534, forward strand.
GGCTCTCTTCCCTTGCTTCTCTGGCTTTTCCTCGCTTTCCTTGGCGCCGCGATTTGGAAACGTCCCAACTGGCTCGAATCCGCCAATCAAATATTAATCGTTGTTGATTTAGTCCTGATTTCGCTCGCTATTCTAGTGACAGGTGGAATTCACAGTCCCATCTATCTGTTATACGGTGGCGAAGCTCTCTTTCTTACTGTTTACGGCACCCTGCGCTATGCCAGCGCCGGTGCGTTGGCGGTCGTGGTAGCCTACGGCTTGTCGACGGGGGCTTGGGATTTAAAAGTTTTTTGGTGGCGCATGGCGATGATGGCCATCTATATTTTTGCCGCCGGTGGCTTGGGCCGGGAATATCGCTTGACAAGCCATCGCAATAGTGAAAACTTCCAGAAGCTCGATCAGATTGCCCGTTTGAAGGTGCTGCAGGAATCCATTATGCAAGAGCAAGACATCAATATTGTGTTGATGCGGTTATTAGAAGAAGCGCGCAGCATGGCTCGGACTGACGCCGCCTACCTGGTCCGCATTGACCCGCAACGGCGCATCAAAGGATTTACTGTGCAAGGCGCGGCGACGCCCGAGCTATTGTTGGAAATGCCGGATCATGTACCCTCTGGGTTAGAGGTGTTGACACCCCTCGATGACACCTGGAATGCGTGGCCGCTGCACCGCTATTTTTATGACATCGGCATGCGGTCCTTGATTTTGGCGCCGCTATGCTATGAGGAATCGTTCTACGGCTGGATGGGGCTCATGTCCCGGTCTCCCGAAGTAAACGAGCCCCAACGTTTTATCATTCAAAGTTTAGCGGACATCATGTCAACCCAATTGAGGTTTGACGAATCGCAGTCCGTGGCTCAAAAGCGGGGACAATTGTTGGCGATTTTGGAGCGCGTGGGCCGGATTGTGAATCACAACCTGGACATGGATCAACTGCTCCGGAGCCTCCGTCAAGCGGTGGCGGAAGTGTTGGAAACAGACAGCTTCTTCGTGGCCTTAACGTTGCCCGATGACCCGTCGCATTGTCTCATGCAATATCTTTGGGACGATGGGGAAGAATATCCCCCAGAAATCCTTCCGGTGGAGCCGGATGGACTCACAGGAAGCGTTATTCTTTCGGGCAAACCGTCACACATTAATGGTCGAAAGCAGGTTGGCACGCTGACGGGATCTCAGAAAGAGCCGTTGGGCATGTTGGTGGTTCCCTTAACTCACGAAGGCCGCGTGCTAGGTGCGATGTCGGTTCAGTCTTACCGAATTGAGTACGATCCGGATCACTTGGAATTTCTGTCAGCGATCGCGTCGCAAGCCTCGATTGCCATTCGCAATGCCCAAATGTATCAGCAAACCCAGGAGATCGCCTTAACGGACTATCTCACCGGGCTCGGCAATTCACGGCGGTTTAACTTGGTGGTGCAGAGCGCCGTCGAGATGGCCGAGGAGAAGGGGCAGCCACTCTCCCTGTTATTAATTGACTCGGATAGTTTGAAGTCGATTAACGACCGATATGGCCACCGAGCCGGCGATCTCCATCTTCAGCGGGTGGCCCAAGTCATTCGGGAAAGCATTCGCGAGGACGATGTCGCGTGTCGCTACGCGGGCGATGAGTTTGTGGTGGTCTTGCCGAAATCGCAATTAGAAGACGCTTTGCAAGTGGGAGAGCGTATTCGCCACGAAATTGAAACGCATCGATTTAAATGGAGCGATACCCTCATTTTGGGATCAACGATTAGTGTGGGTGCCGCGCAATTTCAGTCCGGAATGTCGGTGGATGCCTTGTTCCAAGCGGCCGATCGAGCCATGTATAGCGCTAAACAAGGGGGGAAAAATCGAGTGGCTGCGGCTCATTCCGTTTAAATCCCAAGTCTTGACCGGGCGACAACCAAACTGTATAATAACTAAGCGTGGTCCGGGCGACCATGAGACACGGGGATGTAGCTCAGTTGGGAGAGCGCTTGAATGGCATTCAAGAGGTCAGGGGTTCGACTCCCCTCATCTCCACCAAATGACCCCATGGTCTAGAGGCCTAGGACATCACCCTTTCAAGGTGGTAACCCGGGTTCGAATCCCGGTGGGGTCGCCATTTGGGCCATTAGCTCAGTTGGTTAGAGCATCCGCCTTTTAAGTGGAGTGTCGAAGGTTCGAGTCCTTCATGGCCCACCATTGATATAGGCCAGTAGCTCCAATTGGTAGAGCAGCGGACTCCAAATCCGCCTGTTGGGGGTTCGAGTCCCTCCTGGCCTGCCAGTTTATCCCGCCTCTCGGGGCGGGGATATTTTTGAGGACTGGATCTCACACTAGCCTCAATGGTATCATGTTGGTGATGCGGGTGTAGCTCAATGGTAGAGCCTCAGCCTTCCAAGCTGATCACGTGGGTTCGATTCCCATCACCCGCTCCACTTTTGGGGCTTTAGCTCAGCTGGGAGAGCGCCTGCTTTGCACGCAGGAGGTCAGCGGTTCGATCCCGCTAAGCTCCACCATCGGTATTGGGGAGTCGCCAAGTTGGTAAGGCACGGGACTTTGGATCCCGCATGCGCAGGTTCGAGTCCTGCCTCCCCAGCCAATATTTTTAACACCGCAAGCGATTGCGGATTTTTTATTTTGCGGGGACCATTTCAAACAGCTAGAAAATCCATGGTAAGATCCGGAGACCTCGCGCGACCTACCCTCGACCCATTCCTCAGTTCCGTCGTGCGCAGGTACCGGCGCCCGCCTGGGCAATTGTTCGTCGTAGCGCCCGTTGGGCCTTATCATCCACTTTAGTCTCATCGCTATCCTCTGTCAGACGATGAACCGCGGCCGCCACGACCAGCGTCTTTCGACGAAGGCCATTGCGATCTAGGTTGTGACATCGTAGCCTTCCGCCGCGTTAACATTGAGGTAACGCTGAACGGGGAGGATGTCATCACGATGAGACAATATGGGGTATGGATAGGTTCCGTCGCACTAGTTGCAGTTTTAGGAGGTTGTGGGGTGACCTCCGGATCTCACTTTACACTGCCGTCTAACGCCCGCCAAACGCCCTCCGCTTCATCATCTCCATCCGGGTCTGGTACGAGTTCTCTCTCATCGCCCCCTCTAACCGGGGCGCCGGAGATTCTGGGGATGGCGGGCGCCCTCGAGACCAACGTCAACTGGCCGCTGAAGGGGGCCCCCGCAAGCCACACGGAGGGCGCATTCGCTTGCGGTGTTAAAAATATTGGCTGGGGAGGCAGGACTCGAACCTGCGCATGCGGGATCCAAAGTCCCGTGCCTTACC
>JAKAAL010000226.1 GCA_021802375.1 Bacillota bacterium
ATCATGGTGCTGTTTGCCCGTAAAAAACGACGGTTGGGTGTAGCATTACAGAGCCCGGCACTACAGGCGGATGCTGTAGAAAGTTGGGTCTGTGCGTATATGGCATGGCTGGGGTTGGCCGGCACACTCGGTGTATGGGCGTTAGGGTGGACATGGATGGACCCTGTCGCCGCTCTTGCCATTGCTTATTGGGTGGCCCGAGAAGCCTGGGAAGCATTCGAAGAAGTGAGGGGGAAAGAGGACGCGGAGCCTTAATAGCGTGGGCCCGGTCTCCATCCATCGACTCAGCAGAAATCATGCGGTGATGGTCTGCGGCCACGACCTTTCCTAATCCTCGTGACACAATCTAGTGAAATGGTCATGATTATCACGGAGGTGTCCCTATGCTCACGGTCTATGGCGCGACCATCGTCACTCTTATGATGGTGTTTTACGCTTTGGAGGCCCGTTCTTCATGGTTTACGTTGGCGTTCGCGGTCTCCTGTTGGGGATCAGCCAGTTACGGGTTCATGGCTGGAACATGGCCCTTTGGAATCGTGGAAGCAGTATGGGGCGTGATCGCGTTTCGAAAGTTCTATTACTTGTATGGCGCTTCTCCCCGCTAATGGGGCGGGACACGGCGTGAATTCCGGTAGGACCATCAACCATACCGATCGCGTTTCAACAGAACTGCCACCGCCCCCTTATTCTTTTGTTTACCCATTGCGGACACATACGCCAAATGGGGTTCCCATGACACATGCCGTGAAATCGCGTAAAATAACATACATCCTCAGATAACTCAGGTTAGGTCCGGAAGGCGGTGCGAAACGGGTAAATCATGCCATTTTATGTCCTTATGACCCATGGAGCGAATAAACTTAGTGATTTTCAGGGCTGTTCCCTGTTGCCTGAGTTATCTGGGGTTGAATGTAAAATAATGACGATAGCGACAGGGGTGGGCGCACACTATGATGGCCATGATGTGGGTAGGAACCGTGATTTGGTTGGGCATTTTAGTGGTGTTAGCCGTGGCGGTCTCTATATGGTTTCGTCATGTCCAAAGCTGGCGTCAGGCTCCGGACGATCCGCTAGCCATCTTGGAGCTGCGCCTAGCCCGCGGAGAAATTTCCTTGGAAGAATATCAAGCCATCCGTCGACACCTGGAAACCCATTAGTCGGCCCGAACCGGGAGATAGAGGCACACCCGTGCGCCATCCCAGGGGCTGTTCCCGATAGTCAGTGATCCACCGTGTGCTTTAAGCAACGCGACCGCGACCGCCATCCCCAAACCGACACCCGACGACCGCGGATCCCGATAAAACGGTCGGGTGACCAGCGCGTGTTGGGCCAGCGGAATACCGGGCCCGCTATCGTCCACACAACATTCCACGCCCTCAGCCAAACCACGCCACGTGATAGCGATTTGTCCCCCTTGCGGTGTGTGGCGCAATGCATTGTCCACTAAATTGGTCAACACCTGGTCCATGCGATCCCGGTCTGCCACCACCTCGACGGGCTCTCCCGTCCCCACGAGGCTGATGTGTTGAAGGTCGGCCAGGGGGCCAAACTTTAACACAACCTCCTCAACTTGTACATCTAACCGGTAAGAAACACGATGCAATGCCGTGGCGGAAGATTGGAGAGTTTCAATGAGAAGCAAGTCATTCACCATACGAGTCAGGCGCTGCACTTCCCGTAAGAGGGTGGTCCATCGGCCCGGCGTCGCTGGGAGATCCCCGGTGGCCAACCCCTCCAGGTTCGCCCGCAACACCGTTAGGGGAGTTTTCAATTCGTGTGCGACACTAGCCAAAAACATCTCCCGCTCGGACTGGGCCATCGCGAGCCGGTGCGCCATTTGATTCAAGGCATAGCTTAATTGCCCCCACGGCCCGGTATCGGGGACCGGTAACCGTTCCCAACGTCCTTCCTCGAGCTGATTAATCCAGGCGACGATATCGATCCAATCGCGCTCTAAGAGCTTGTCGACACGTCGCACCAGTATCCAACCGATTCCGGCCAGAGCCATCCAGACCATTCCCGCCACCAGAAGATAGATCTCGGGACTGGTCCCCCTCGATCGAGATGTCAAGCCCGCCCACAGCGTTCCGAGCCCGACGGTCAGCCCCAATGCGAGGCCCATGCTGATAGTCAGAACCAACCAGAGACCTAGAGCCCACCGGGGCCTGGATCGTCGCGCCAACGGTATCCCACCCCCCGAATCGTATCAATATACCGTGGTGTCTCGACAGGGTCGCCCAGTTTTTTTCGCAAGCGGGCAATCTCCATATCGACCGCCCGATCGAACACCTCGCCGACGTCTCCCCAAATCCTGTCGAGCAATTCCTCGCGGGTCCACACCCGGCCCGGGTTGGTCGCGAGATGCCTCAGCAGTTCAAACTCCAAAGTGGTGAGTTCCATAGGAATGTCCCGACGCCGGACTTGCCGTCGGGGGATGTCGATCACTAAATCCTGCACCGCGACGCGGCCAGGTGAGTCCTCGGATTGATCCTGCCCGCGGCGGCGCAATGCCCCACACCGCGCGAGCACTTGGCCTGGACTGAACGGTTTCACGACGTAATCATCCGCGCCGAGCTGCAACGCCCGAATAATGCCCGCTTCCTGATCCCGCACCGTCAACATGAGAATCGGTACAGTCGTGTGCGAACGTAAGACCCGAATAGACTCAAGACCGTCACTATCGGGTAGTTCCCAGTCCAGCACAATGACGTGGGGGACATGCTGTGCCAATTGCTGCAATGCCTCCGTGAACGAACCTGCCGCCGCCACGGACCAGCCCCACGGTTCGCCATATGCAGTCAACACCTCAACAATCCCCGGATCGTCGTCGACGATGAGGAGGGAATTTTTCGCGGCCTCTTGGGTCTCGTCCATCGGGTTCTCCACATTGAGCCAATATCTCGTTAGTATACCATGGGACCTTCAGGAGTTCGTAGGCTACCAAAGCGATGAATAACCGTTACGTGACGTACGTCCCCTAATTCCCGACCCAGTATCGCATCCACCAGGGCATGCCCTCCGAATCACGGGTGACCTACGCCAACACGCCATAGTGCGTCAGCGGGCTCTGGAGTGAGTACTGTTAGAACACCACAAACTAGCCTACCTCTAATCATGTTGCTCTACGCTATTATTTTAGTATATAGTAGTCATAGGGAGTATCAGTAGGGGGTGTCGGAGATCTACCAATATGAGCAAGATAAAGAGAACTTGACCGCCCGACTGAAACGAATTGAAGGGCAAGTCAAAGGTATTATGCGCATGGTGGATGATGGGAGATACTGCCCAGATATCTTACAACAAGTTTCTGCAATGACCGCCGCTATGGACGAGGTGTCGTTAATTTTGTTAAGGTCGCACATTAATGGATGTGTCAAAGACGCTATTGAACAGCACCAAGGCGATGAGCCCATTGATGACCTGATTACGGTCGTACGTAAAGTCATTCGGCGTTAGGAGGACAGCGATGGCGAAATCTATGCAAGCGAACGCTCGCGCACCCGAGGCCGTTCAAGAAGTGCAGCTGGAAATTTCCGGGATGACGTGTGCCAGTTGTGTGCATCACGTCGAAAAGGCGCTTCAAAAGGTGCCAGGTGTCGGAACCGCCAACGTGAATTTAGCATTGGAGAAGGCCCGGGTCACCTTTGATCCATCCACTGTAGGCACACCGGACTTTGTCCGCGCGGTGACTCAGGCGGGCTATCAAGTCCGGGTGGAAAGTCACGTCTTCACCGTGCCGGGATTGGAAGAAGCTCCGGTCCAAGCCCGCGCTGAACAGGCTATAAAGTCGATGGATTCGGTGGTTAGAGTACACAGCAACCCGGCCAAAGGCACCGTGACCGTCGACCTAATTCGCGGCCATAAAGAGAACCTTGAAATTCTTACGGCATTACGTAGCGCAGGGTTAACCGCTACGGTGTTGGACGAGGGAATGCCCGTTGACGCACGCATGAAAGAAGCCCACGACGCCCAATTTCGGCTAGGGGTGTCACTACTCTTCACCCTGCCTTTATGGGCTGCCATGATAAAGATGTTTCTCGGTATCGGCCCGGCATGGTTTGACAATCCGTGGATGCAGTTCGTGTCTGCAACCGTGGTACAGTGGGGTCCCGGCTATTCCTTCACACGTCGCGCGTGGCTCAATGTACGCCACGGCAATGCCAATATGGACGTTTTGGTCGCGACCGGCACTTTAGCCGCCTGGTCGGTATCGGTTTATGGCCTTTTCGCCCATGCCCCACTTTATTTTGACACCTCCGCCACCGTCATTACCCTCATTTTGATTGGCAAATACTTAGAAGCGCTCGCAAAGGGTAAGACCTCCGAGGCGATTCAGCAATTACTCGCGTTACGTCCTAAAGTGACGCGACTAGTCGACTCCTCTGGGCAAGTGATTGAAGTTTCCGCAGAATCGGTAACTGTCGGACAACACCTAGAGATGAGGTCCGGGGACCGCATCCCGGTTGACGGCAAAGTCGTCAGCGGAATTGGATTAGTCGACGAATCTATGCTGACCGGAGAGCCGACGTTACAAAGTAAGGCGGTCTCTTCCGAAGTGTCGGCCGGCACTATCCATCGGGGCGACCGGGCTTTTCGCATGGAGGCGACCCGAGTTGGCCGTGACACCGTTTTAGCTCATATTGTGGACGCAGTGGAAGAAGCCCAATCGGCTAAAGCGCCCATTCAACAATTTGCCGACCGGGTGGCTAACGTGTTTGTTCCCATCGTAATTGGTATTGCCTTGGTCACCTTTTTTGCTACGGGGATCTGGACCGGAGACTACCGGGTTGCCTTGCTTCGGGCTATCGCGGTGCTCGTGGTCGCGTGCCCGTGTTCTTTGGGGTTGGCTACACCCACAGCCGTGATGGTGGGTAGTGGGATCGGTGCCCGCTTAGGTGTTCTGTTCCGTAACGGTGAAGCTTTGGAGCGTGTGGCCCGCGTTGATTTAGTCGCTCTCGATAAAACCGGCACCATTACTGAAGGCCACCCTGAGGTTGAACGCATCATCTCGCTGGGTGATGCGAAAGAGGGGCGCATTCTTGGGATCGCCGCCGCTCTCGAGCAAAGCTCTAGCCATCCACTGGCCCAAGCCGTGATGCGCGCAGCGGCACAGATGGACTTGTCTCCGGTAGAGGATGTCTACACCGAAGAGGGCCAGGGCATGGTCGGTTTTCTCGACGGTGACACCGTGCTTCTGGGTAATTTGAAGCTTCTTGAAGCCTACGGTGTGTCGGCCGAGACCGCGATGGTAGAACAATTAGAGGTCGATGCCGCAAGGGGCCGAACGGTCGTATGGGTGGCCGAAAAAGAGATTGTGCTGGGGGCTTTGGTCATTGCCGATCGCCTTCGTCCGGATGCGGCGTCCACTATTCGGGCTCTATCGCAACGCGGTATTCGCACCATGATGCTCACTGGCGACCGCAAGGCTACCGCCGAACGAATCGCCCAGGACGCAGGAATTTCTGATGTCCGGGCAGGACTATCCCCCCAAGATAAGGCCGCCATTATCAAAGAAGCCGAGCAATCTGGTCACTATGTGGCGATGATTGGGGATGGCATTAACGACGCCCCGGCTTTGGCCCGGGCATATGTCGGAATGGCCGTCGCGAGCGGAAGCGACGTAGCCACCGAAACCGCAGAAGTCACGCTGATGCGTTCAGAAGTGGGTGCGGTTCTCCAAGCTTTGACGGTAGGTAAAAAGACTATCGGCAAGATTCGGCAGAACCTCTTCTGGGCGCTGTTTTATAACGTGTTGATGATTCCACTCGCCGCATTTGGCGTCTTGTCACCCATGATTGCTGGCGCTGCTATGGCGTTCAGTTCGGTTACGGTGGTCACCAACTCGTTATTCTTAAAATATTCCACCAGGAGGTTATAAGATGGAGCGAACGGAATTCATCGTGAAGGGCATGACGTGCGACAACTGTGTCAACAGTGTAACCCAAGCGTTAAAACACGTGGAGGGCGTCAAGGTAGCCAAGGTCACTCTGGCGGATGAGCGTGCCCAAGTCACTTTTGATCCCGGGCAAACCTCGGCCGATCATTTGAAAGAGGCCGTCAAAGCGGCCGGCTACGAAGTAGCCTGATTCTACCCATTGCACTCACAAAGGAGACCTGTTCATATCTAAAAACAACTCGACTAGGGGCGCACGGACGTGCGGCCCCTTTCCTGTGTGCGTACTGGCAGATCCGCTGGAGAGCTATGAACGGGCTCACGGCTTCAATCCCCGCATGGTACGGGCCCTTCGAAAACCAAGATCGCACTCAATTGCTGGACTGTTTAACCTGATCCAACGCGGTCGTCCGCCACGTCGCCGCAGGCATCTAGACATGTGCATACCCAGCGTGAGACCAGGCACACTAAGCACGCCATCGCTTTATCCATCGATAAAGTCATTTAATGAGAAAGAGGAGGTGAATTGCGATGACGGCCCCTGAACTATGGTGGATTCTGTCTGCCGTGTCCGTAGCCTTTCTGCTACTGGACTGGCCGCATGCTCCTATCGAAACCACCATGCATGTGGGGTTTCTTTTAATTGCCGCGGCCATGGGGCCTGTCGGTGCCGTAACCTATGTCCTTACGGTGCGCGAACCGCTACCCGGCACCCACGCCAAATACATCGCCCTGCAATGGAAACAAGTCGTCGGGTCCACGTTTCATTGTGTCGCTGGTGATAGTGTAGGGATTGTCGGAGCTGCAGTCGCCCTGTACTTCATTCCCGCGATCCGTACATCCCTGGTGCTTAATTTAACGGTGGAATATGTGTCCGGATTTCTCGTCGGTTGGC
>JAKAAL010000227.1 GCA_021802375.1 Bacillota bacterium
GGTCTATCCATGGCGACCATACTATTACTTGCAGCCGCCGCGCTTGCCGTCGTGTTTGCGGCCAACCTGGTGCAGCGCTACCGCACCTCAAAAGCCCCCGTCTACGCTTGGTGGACGCTGTCGTTTATTCTGTATGCCATCGCCTTTCTGATGGAATCGCTGACCGTCTCAACAAACTGGCATCTCCAATGGGAATACCAACTGTACATCATGGCCTCGGCGGGACTCGTCGGCGCCATGTCGGTCGGCACCACCTATCTGGCGCTGCCGCGCTCCAAGCTGGCGCGCGGCTACGCCTGGTATTTTGTGGCCGCAGAACTGGCTTTGGTCCTCTTCAGCGTAAGCAATCCACCGATACTCCATGGAACCTGGAGCGCCCTTAATGCGGGAAAGGACGCCATCGTGGGTCCCACTCAAATCGTATATCTCCTGCTTTCGGCCATCGGCGGTCCGATTGTGGTATTTGGTGCCCTCTTCTCCTGGTGGAAGACTCGCCGATACTACACGCTCTTAATCGCCATGGGTGCGTTGATACCAAGCCTCGCCGGGGCTTTCGCTTCCCAGGACGTAGCGTCTAGCCTGTTTCCTCTAATGAACATTTTGGGATTGCTGCTGATTTTTCTAGGCTATCTCCATGCCAGCCCTAAGTCGCAGCCCTCAAAGCACATCACCACCGCCTAGCTTCGCCCGCATTCCTAGTGTTGCCATCGCGTGCTGGCAGGATCCGATGAATGGTCCTGCCAGCATAGACAGTATGAGCCTTTTGCATGAAACGCTCCCTCCCGCTTGCAGAAAGCTGCGCACCCCCAAAGTATCGCCACCGAGACACGTGCCGGCTAATACGCTTCCACATCCCGCATGGCTTGAACCAAGCGCTCGACCCCTGCCTCATCGAGGCGGCCTTGGACGAGGGGCGAGCCCAAGGTCGCCGCCGCGAGCTCCTCAAGGGTCGACAAATCGGGAAGATTGCCTGAACCGGCCAACTGCGCCCAGTTTACCGGAAGCCCCAATCCTGTTAATAGCTCTCGGAGCTTTCGTACGGATTCGACGGGTCTTCCCCATAGCGATTCCTGAACCATTAATCCATAGGCGACCTTTTCCCCATGCAACGTCTCATGCACTTCCGGCAGCATGGTGAGGGCATTATGAAAGGCATGGACGATGGCACCCCGCAAGCCAGGACCTCCGAGCCCCCCTACCAAGCTCCCCATCAGAATGACCGCGTCAGTGAGGTCGGCCAGCGAAGGAGGCGACTTGCCTTCGCCAAATGCCTTAAGCCCAGCCACACCCTGGTGCGCAATGAAATCTCCGACATCTTGAGCTAGACGCAAGCCCGCACTTTCCAAGAGGGCACGGCTGGTGGCGCCTACCAGAGCTTCGTATGGCTTGGCCAAGGTATCTCCCAGCCCGCTCGCAAAGTATGACTTCGGGCTCCGCTTCAGGAGGGTGTCGTCGACTAGCGTCATTTCTGGAACCACCCTGCCCACGCGGCTTTCTTTGACACGTTCGGCCATATCGTACACCACGGTGTTAGGGGTGGTCGCAGCACAATTAGAAATGAGGGTGGGCACGGTTACTAACGGCAACTGAAGTTCCCAGGACACCAACTTGCTTAAGTCCAGAACCTTGCCGCCTCCCACGCCAATGACGACGTCCCGGTCATTTCCCGACCCTCGGACCATCTCAAGGGCCGATTCATCGCTGCATTCACCATGATAAGACGCGAGCCGCCAGCGGATCCCTGCTTGGCGTAGGCTGTCTTCTAAAGGCGTCTTCGCCGCTTGGTAACTTCGCGTCCCCGAAACGACCACCGCAGAATGATAACCGGCCCGGCTGAGCCAAGGACCAAGCTCTGCGATGGCGTCAGGCTGGTGCAAGTAATATCCCGGAGATAATTGGCTCAACACGCAAATCACACCCCTTTATCGCATATGCTCACGCGCGACGGCCACATGGTAGAGTGGCCCTACGCGCTTCGTTCATGAAGTCACGGGGCATGTTTTGGGTCTGGCTTGGTAAAAGATCTTAATTGACGCAAAACCTCCCTTGTGACGCCGGAGGGTGTGGACGATCCCGCGCTCAGCGCCACACTCTTAAACTGGTGCAGGGGAATCCGATCCAGCTGGGCCGCATTATCAATGCGAAAAGCTGGCACTCTACCCTGTTTCACGGCCACTTCCACTAACTTTGCCGTGTTATTGCTGCGAACGTCTCCCACTACCACGACGGCATCCACCCGTCGGCTTGCGTCACGGAGAGCGCGTTGACGAAGCTGTGTTGCTAGACAAATTTCGTTATAGATGACCGCCCCCGGATATCGCCGTAAAATGGCCTGAACCATATCGGCGGTATCCCATTGGCTTAGCGTAGTTTGAGTTATTACGGCGATGGCTTGATGGGTCGCCCATGAAAGGTGATTCACGTCGTCGACGCTCGTGACCAACGCAATCCGGTCGGGCGGCGCATGGCCCAGGGCGCCTTCAGGCTCTGGGTGATTTTTGGTGCCGATGTAGACCATATAGTAGCCTTCCTGAAGCGATGCACGAATCACTTGATGCGTCTGCTTAACGTCGGAACATGTGGCGTCCATGACGTTCAGTGCGCGTCCTTTCGCCTGCTCCCGAACGGCGGGACTCACCCCATGTGCGCTGAAGATGACCGTGCTCCCATCTGGCACCTGGGCTAGCAGGTCTAGCCGATTGGGCCCATCGAGCGTAGACACTCCGACCTCCGTGAGTTCGTCAATAACCTGCTGGTTATGGACCAGCATGCCCAAAACAAAGATGGGTCGCGGCGTTTGAGGGTTTCGCGCAGCGCTCCGCGCCAGGATCATCGCTTCCACCACACCGTGGCAGAATCCTCTCGGCACCACAGCTTCCACGTCCGTCTTCGCCATCTCCTAACCAAGAGATTTTCCCATTCGTAAGAAGGAATCATCTTGCCGATACCTTCCGCTCCGGCCTAGGCATAGCCTGGCCAAAGCTATTAGGCGCCTCGACCAAACTCCCCTCGGTTTCACGGAGATTCGCCGTGGTAGAACTGTCGGTTCGACAAAATGTCCTTTTGGTATTCCTCCAGCAAGTCCTCGATCATGAAAATTGCGGACACCGGGCACTCGGGGACGCAGGCTCCACAGTCAATACAGATGTCGGGATCAATATAGAGCTGTGGCGCAGCGTCAAAAGCCGCCTCTCCATCGAGGTCTGAACTTGGGTGGATGCAATCGACCGGGCACACTGCCACACAACTCTGGTCTTTGACTCCCACACATCGGTCCGTAATGACATGTGCCATAGGGATACCTCCTCTTTCCACCGAGACGGGTCTTCTACGTCCCCACACCTTTCAGGACGCCTGGCCATGCGAGCTGAAATACGCCCTAAAGAGGCTCTTTGTTCGAACCACTGGTCGAAGCATAACCCTGCCCCGAATCGACCAACGCTTACCTGCCTCATGGTGGTACGCTCGGGCTTTCTTCTTCGCCCGATTCACACTCTTTTGCTAGGGTTTCGACAACCCCACTATCGCCTTTCCGGCATCGCTGTATGGTGACTTCTATCACATCAAGCCGGTCTCAAGTTTCATCGGTCACCGCGCCCCGAGACGCCGACGAGACCAATCTCGCATATTTGTTTAGGACGCCACGACGGTAACGCAACGGCGGAGCCACCCATTTCTGCAATCGACAGGCTAATTCTTCATCAGAAAGGGCTACCGACAGTTCTAGGGTTTCACTATCGATGGTAATCACATCCCCATCTTCCACTAATGCAATCGGCCCTCCCACCTGCGCCTCCGGTGAAATATGGCCCACCACCAAACCATAAGTAACGCCGGAAAATCGTCCATCCGTAATTAGAGCGACCTTTCCTCCCAGACCTTTACCGATGATCATGGCAGTAATCGAGAGCATTTCGGCCATCCCTGAGCCACCTTTGGGTCCGGCGTAGCGGATGACAATCACGTCTCCTGGATGGATCTCATCGGCCACCACGACCCGAGTCGCCGCTTCTTCCGTCTCAAAAATCCGGGCGGGGCCAACGAACTTCGTCATCGTTAAGCCCGCCATTTTGGCCACCGACCCTTCAGGCGCCAAATTGCCCTTTAATACGAATAGCGGACCCGTAGGGCGGATAGGGTTGTTCAGCGGCCGAATTATGGTTTGACCTGTCTTAAGCGGTGGCATCAACGAAAGGTTTTCAGCCACCGTCTTCCCGGTCACGGTCAAGCAGGAGCCGTCCAGCAAGCCTGCTTCGAGCAACCATTTCATCACGCCAGCAACGCCGCCGACATGATACAGATCCTCCATGACATACTGTCCACTGGGTTTTAAATCGGCGATATGCGGGACCCGCCGCCGAACCCGTTCAAAATCATCCAACGTCAACGTCACGTCCACCGAATGCGCCATTGCTAGCAGATGTAGAAAAGCATTGGTCGAACCGCCAAGCACCATAACGATCGTTATCGCATTTTCAAACGCAGGTTTGGTCATAATATCCCGAGGGAAAATCGCCTTTCTCAGTAGGTCGACGACCCCAAACCCCGCCTGATAACCGTCCTGTTGCTTTAATGGCGTTTGTGCAGGATGCGAAGCGCTCCCGGGCCAGCTCATCCCCAAAGCTTCAATAGCCGAAGCCATCGAATTAGCCGTATACATGCCGCCACAGGACCCGGCGCCTGGACACGCCCGACACTCAATATCATGCCGTTGACTGCGATCAATATCACCGGCATGGTATTGCCCAACCGCCTCGAACACGGAAACGATATCGATGTCCTTTCCATCTCGATTTTTATCACATCCCCCAATCGCTACGAGTCCATCCAATCGTTCGGCTCCAACGACCGTCTCGATCGAATCCGCAATCACTTCGCGGCTGGGTAGGGAGTAACGCATGCCTTCATGGCCCATGGAAATCCCGTCGGAGACGGTAATGGTATTAAAAATGAGAGGCTTTCCTCCCCCTTCCTGGGCACCGTCGCTAGCCTTGCGGGCCAGTTGGTCAATGTGCATATTGCACGGCGTGACGTCGCTCCATGTGCTGGCAATACCGATCATCGGCTTGTGGAAATCTTCGTCGGTAAATCCAACCGCTCGCAGCATAGCTCGATTGGGGGCCCGGTTGACTCCTTCGCTGATGACCGCGCTACGAATTCGCAAATCTTGATCCTGCGACTTCATCTGAATTCATCCTTTCCTATCCAAAATGGCGTTGACCATGGTGTTGCTGCACCGTGCGTGCCTTATTCGGCACGCAAAGCAGGGGCATCGCATAAGGCGGGCCTGCCCTTCTTGGTAGAACGATCTTCTTGGCACGCGATAATGACTCCATCGCAACCCAAGAAGGTGGCTATTTGACCTCTGGGGGTTCATATCGACACCAATTTTTGTCCCCGCCGCGACGGTAGATACCACCGTCCTCATCGATCTGAAACAGGTGAATCCATGCGTTGTCGATCAGTTCTTTCGTTGCCGGGTTTCGAAAAATCACTTCTTCGATCGCCGACTTGGGTGCCTCGATGTACGCACTAAGCCGCATCGGCTCGTGGATCCATCGAGTTCCATCGTGCACGGACTGCCACGCCAGACCTCCTCTCAAATCGCCCCCATTGCCCTCAAGCACACCAAGCGCTCCTCCCACCACGTTGTGTAAGACCTTGTTGCCGCTACCCAGTCGGTCATGGTCTACGACCGATCCGTAGTACTGCATATTGATCCAGTGCGCCACAATCATGGGAGCGGTCATAATCAGCCCAAGGGTTGCCAAGTCTGGGTCATTTCGCCAACGGTACTCGTGCAAAAACACCCGGCCGTGCAAGTTGCGGCCCAAGGTCCGCGTTCGCGGGGCAGCAATAAAGGCCGCGTTTCTCGCCAGTGCCCATTCTGGCCGCACCTCGGCCCAATCACGACTTCGCTTCAGGAAATGGGCATGCACCGACCGCTCCGATGCGTTGCCAATCTCTAGGAGGTCTGCGCGTTCAAGGCGGGTCACCCTGCTTGCAAGAGTCAACCAGCGACGCAACTGAGCCACGTCAACGTGATGAGATGGCGGCACGCCATCTCCGTCAAACAGAAGAACCTCATCGGTGGTGGTATCGTGCAGTCCAGCGATAAAGAAGGTTTCCGATGGGATTTCAATACCCTTCTGCTTTAGGCCCCGACGAGTCTCAGAATCGTTAAGCAAGGCCGCCGCGACCCGGGCACTCGCCTCGCCCGAATGCCCCCCACATGCCCCACATTCCAATCCGGTCGCCTGCGGATTATTGGAGGTCGTACTGGCGTGTCCTACGAATAATATAAGACGGCCAAACTCCTTAAGCATGCCCATGTTGCGCAATATGGATTGTGCAACCGATGGACGGTCAGCTTGCGGAATCCCAGTCAGCCCGTCGGGTCCTGACCTTAAAGACCCGAGCTGAGGCCCAAGCTGCCCTTGCATGCGGGCAGAAAGACCTAGGCGTTCTGGTCGTGGAACGGGACGGGTCCAGCCCATGCTGTCACTGATGAGCTTTGGTGCCGACCACATACCCGCCGCCTCGACGAATGCAAAGGCTGATGACGCCGAGGTCTTAAACGATTTCCAGATACTGGCCATCCGCAGGTGAGTGTGTCGTCGAGCGAGGTCCGCGGCTGCCTTTTCGCCGTTTTGGGGAGATAGACTTTCTTCAATACGGTAGGCAGGATTAAAGAATACGGGAAGGCGTCTCTCTGCCTTCGTGCCTCCAAAGGGG
>JAKAAL010000228.1 GCA_021802375.1 Bacillota bacterium
GTTTCTGCTAGGCATTTCGGCGACCAACGCATCCCCCTCGACATCCAGATTCGGCAGCATGCGATTCAACCACCCAGGCAGCCACCAACCCTTGTCGCCCAAAAGCGCCATGACCGCCGGGACCAATGTGAGCCGTACGATGAAGGCGTCGATGAGGATGCCGAGCGCGAGGGCGAATCCGATTTGCTTGATTTCAATATCGGGGCTGAAAATGAACCCGGAAAAGACCGATACCATAATGGTCGCGGCCGCCACCACGACGCGGCTGGCCTGGTCGTACCCATCAATGATGCTCGCCTTGCCTCGATGCCCGTGCACGAAAGACTCGCGCATGGAGCTCACGAGGAACATTTCATAGTCCATCGCCAAGCCGTAGAGGATGCCGGTCACCAAAATGGGCAAAAAGCTTAACAGCGGGCCCCCGGTATCAAAGCCGAAGACCGAATGGAGCCACCCCCACTGGAACACCGCCGTGGAGATGCCGAAGGTCGCCAAAATGCCTAGCAGAAACCCGACCGTAGCCTTGATCGGGACCATGATGGAGCGAAACACCAACAACAAGATGAGAAACGACAGGATTACGATAATGCCCACGTAAATGGGGAATACCTGTGCCAGCTTGGCTGACATGTCGATGTTGAGGGCCGTAAAACCCGTGACCCCCAGGGAGAGGTGATGGCCCGCCGCGGCGCGGAATCCCGAAGACCGCAAATGTTTGACCAAGGAGACCGTGGCGGCGGCATTCGGCCCTGACTTCGGTATGACACTGAGAACAGCCATTGTACCATGCCCGTCGATGCCCATGGGCTCCGCCAGGGACACATCCCCGACCTTCTGCACGCTCTCTGCCAGATGGGCCAGCATGGCCGGGGTAATCTTGGTGCCATGGGTTTGGGCGACCACCAACAAGGGGCCGTTGAATCCGGGGCCAAACGCCGAGGAAATCGCGTCGTAGCTCTGCCTTGACGAGGTATTCAGATTAGCCGTGGCGCCCGATGGAAATCCGAGCGTCATCTTTGTGCTCGGGATCGCCGCGGCACCCAGCAGCACCACCACCCCCACAATAACGAGCCAGCGCCAGGTGATGACGCCTCTCACCCATTGATCGGCCAGCCGGTGTCGGTTGACGTCCTCCCGCGCACGCCCCTTGCGGGGACTGATCCGCTCGCCGATAAGGCCCAGAAATGCCGGCAGCAGCGAGAGCGCCAAGAGTACCGTGATCGCCACCGTGGCGGCGGCAACCAACGCCATGACGGTCATGAACTGAATGCCCATGACGACCATGGCGCACAGGGCTATCACCACCGTTGTGCCGGAGAAAAAGACGGCGGTCCCGGCGGTGCCCACCGCGCGGCCAGCGGCTTCTCGCGCACTCAACCCCTGCTGGAGCATCAGCCGCCTCTGGCGATTGACAATAAAGAGCGAGTAGTCAATGCCTACCGCCAATCCAATCATGAGCGCCAACACCGGAGTAATGCTGACCACCGGGAAGAATTTCGAAAACGCCAATGCCCCCCCAACCCCGACGCCCACACCCACCAGTGCGATGAGGATCGGAAGGCCTGCCGCGACAACAGATCCCAGCGTGATGAAAAGAACAACGGCCGCAACCCCCAACCCGATCAGATCCGTCGAGCCGCCTTGGGGCACTTGCTGCTGCAGGGAATAGGTAGGCAATGCCTTGATGCCGGTCCCTGTCTGAACCGTCTTCACCTCGCGCACCACCGTCTTGAGAAGCGATGACGACACCGATGCGTTGGGCACGGTGAACTGAAACTGGAACAGGGCCACCCGCCCGTTTGCCGATAGGACGACGCCCGGGACGGGTGCGCCGTGGTCCAATAACGGGCCGTAGGGCAACGAACGCTGCGGACTCAGGGAACTGGCGGAGGCCCTTGCGGCAGGTGGTGGACTACTGTGGGCCGAGGGCGCCGAGCCCGCGCCCGCACTCTCTTTGGCAGGGTTGACCACGCCGCGCAGATGATAGACGCGATTGACCGCCCGGACAATGGCTGCCAGCCGGTCGGGGGTAGTCAATCGCTCACCTTTCGGCACTGTAAACACAACGCTTCCCTGCCCACCAGACAATGCCGGCATGGCGCGATGCAGTGTATCCAAAACCTGCTGGGCCTGCGTGCCCTGAATGGTCATGTTGTTGCTGATGCGAACACCATTGACACCCAACAACATACCGAGGAGGCCGATAACGATGACCCAACCGACGATGAAGCGCCAAGGCTTGCTGTAGGCGCGCTGGCCCAACGCATATAACAGGGTGGACATCCGACCAACTACATCTCCTTCGTCTCAGCGTCAAACGGGAAAGACGGCGCGATCGTTCGCAATCAATCCCGCAAGCGGGTCTCTTCCAGGGCTTCCCTTCACCGTGGGGCAACATGACGCGGATGCGTGTCACAGCAATCTGGACACTGTCAAGATGCGATTTAGGATAGCCGCCAAAATAGACAGTGTCAATATGGGCTTATGCTATCCTTATCCAGGAACCGTGGGACCATCGAGAAGAGGTGTCGTCACGAACCAGGAGAAACGCCCCTATCATCATGGAGACCTCAGACGCGCGTTGCTCGATGCCGCCTTGGACCTCATTGCCGAGCGCGACATACCGGACTTGACCCTGCGTGAGGTGGCGCGTAAAGCGGGGGTTAGCCACAGCGCGCCCTATAACCATTTCTCCGATAAAGCCGACCTCATAGCGGCATTGGCCATCGAAGGGTTTCAAAAACTGGAGATGGCGCTGAACGCAGCCTACCAGCAAACCTCAGGGACTCCATTGGCGCGCACCATCGCCTTGGGCGGCGCTTACTTGCGTTTCGCTCTGGAACACCGAGCCACGTACCGCCTCATGTTTCGCACAGACCTACGTCAAACGGACCGAGACAGCCATGACGACAACGAACGGGTCACCGCGGCTGCCGAATCCGCCCTCCAGGTTTTGCTGAAGGGGATTTCGGCGTCACAAGCCACGGGTGAAATTCGCCGCGACACGTCAGCAGAGATGCTCACCTTGACGCTCTGGTCAGCGATGCATGGCTTAACGGTTTTGGTCCTCGACAATCTCGTCGACAATTTCTTTCTCACCAAGGTCGATTATCTTTTGGTCACCAAGCAAAACGGTTCGTCTCTCGAAAGGACCGAACAGTTGATGGCCCAGGTGATACACATGGTGCTTCAAGGGCTTTAGCGGGTTCCGTCCAGAGGCCGCACGGCCGCAAGACAACGCCAGACAGCAAGGAGGATCTCATGCACTTCGGGAACAATCTCAACTATTGGGTTGTCGACAACGACCTCATCGATGTCAGTCGAGGGTCGGCGTCCAGTTTGACGATTCATCTCGAGAACAATCGTCGGATGCGATTCAACCCCCAACGCTCCGCCATTATCGTCATTGATATGCAGAACTTTTTCGGATCAGAGAAATTGGGGCGCGGACCATCCACTCGCGATTTGGTGCCCAGTCTTCATCGGCTGATTGCCGGGGCCAGGGTCTTTGACGTACGGGTCGCCTGGGTCAATTGGGGCAATCGCCCCGACTTGGCGAACTTGCCTCCCAGCGTGTTGTATACATTCGGAAAGCATCAACCTGATTCGGGCATCGGCAGCCCCTTGCCCGACAACTTGGGGCCGGCATTGCTGAAGGACACCTGGTCGGCAGACCTGTTGGAGGAATTAAAGGTCTCTCATGACAGCCGGGATTGGTGGGTCGACAAGTATCGGCTCAGCGGATTCTCGGGAACGGTTCTGGATGCCGCGCTCCGGGCATCCGGCATTGAGACCCTGTTTTTCACAGGCGTCAATATCGACCAGTGCGTGTGGAGCACCTTTCTTGATGCCACCAACTTAGGGTACGATTGCGTCTTGGTCAAGGATTGCACGGCCACATCGAGCCCATCTTTTTGTTATGACGCTGTCGTCTACAACATTTCGCGGCAAACAGGCTTGGTGACAACTGCGGAGAAATTCTGCGCCCCGATGGCATAGGGGGTCTGACCGCTTCCAGTCCCCTTGCCCATGCCCCATCGGGTTCCAATCCCAAAGCCTGGGCGGTGTCTTGCGCCCGCGCAGAACCTAACCGGTTGTGATGTGGAGTTCGGCGTCGGGGACTGTCTCCCGAAGCTTACGAACGATGACCCACCATCCGACCAAGGATGCCAGTGCCGCTCCGCCAAAGGGGCCCGCTACTCCAAAACGGATGAGCCCAGACGCCATCAATGGTCCGACAATGCCGCCCAGGTACATCGGCAAATACACCAGATTCAGGGCGGTATTGCGGTGGGATTCAGGAATCCGCGTGGAAAACAGGGCAAAAATCATCGCGCCGCCAATGCTGACCGCCGCGCTAAAGGCCGTTAGAATCAAGCCAAACGAAGACAGCTGGCGGCTAAAGCCCAGCAATGCGGCCGCTGGCACAAGAACAGCAAACGCCCAGGTTAGCACCTTCGTAAATCCCACGCGGTCGCCAAGACGGCCCGCGATAATGGTGATGAGGGCTCCGACCAAAGCGGCCAACCCGACCATCGCGCCAATGGCCAGGGTGATGCTGCCGGAATGGTGATAAAATTTCTCGATCGCCACAGGAACGTAGGGATTGACCATTTGCCGGGTCACCATCAAGAGTCCATATATTCCAAAGAGAAGCCAGGTCACAGGAAGATTGAAGGTGAACCGCACCGAAGTCCACGCCGTGCGCCAAGCAGGCTCTGAGGATGTGTCCTGCCGTCGATCGGCTTCCCGATAAAAAAGGAGCAGCATGCTGCCGGTCATGACCGATAGGACGGCATCGACATAATATAAGTCGTGCAACGTAAAGGAGCCACCATGGACCAGCCATCCTCCCACCAGGGGACCAAGCGCCATGCCTATCGGCGAAGCTACGCTGAACATGGATATCGCCGACCCCACCCGATTGTCGGGCACCAATCGCCTCAGCGAGGACAGCATGATGCCGGTGTTCCCCAACTGAAATCCTACCAACGACATGGCGACCACCACACCGGCCAATCGATGGCTGAAGCCCAAGAGAGCGAATACCACCGCCTCCACGAAGGCACTGCGAATAATAACCGCCTTGCCGCCATGCCGGTTCGCCCAAACGCCCCACATGGGCACAAGCGGAAGTCCCACAATAAAGGTCAGAGCACTCAGAACACCGACCCAAGTGCTGGCGTGCTGAACCCGCATGCCCTGCAAGTACACCGGCAAAAAGGCGAGAACGTGGCTGTAGCCATAGGATTCGATGACGGAGGTGACGAAAAACAGAACCAGGGTGAGTCTCCAGCCACTTGCTGAGCGATGCACGACGTTGCTCCTCCCATTCTGCGATCCCCCGTCAAGAAAGCATGACCCGTGTTCGACCCGGCCGGGTTACTGAATGACTTTGCAGGAGGTTCCCATGCCTTTCATGATGACGGAATCATAATCATTGTCAAATTGCTAACCGTTTCCACAACTTTTCTTGCCGCTTTCTGCGTTTTGGATGGCGCATGTCGCCCGGAGACCACCACGACATGGAAACTTTACAGCCTAAACTCCGTCTGCGGCAGATTAACCATGGTTAAGTTCCGAAGCTCAAACAGCTTGTAGCCTCCCATACCGAAAGCGGAGACGTCGATGACGAGGTCGTCCAATCCGTTGTCCGGCAGTCGCGGGCTGACTAAATAGTGATTCTCTTCAACATGTTGGCCTGCTTTTCCGTCCATTGGCCACAATCGATAGCCTGGAATCCTAGGGACGGTCACCGTGTGGGCTAAAAACGTGGCGGGGTCCGGATTCAACAGTTCCCACGTGAGGACAATTTCGCTGCAGTTGTCGTAGTGAATGCATTGAGACAGGGTACACTTGAACGCACCCTCAACGAGGGTCGAACGCATAATGCGGATCGGATGCCCACCGGTTCCTTCAATGGACGGCATTTCGTTCCGTGGCTCGATGAACATGCGTCGCCTCCTTGTCTAGATTCAGACTGTGCTCTCTCTTAAATGGCCACGCAACTGTCGAACGGCAAATGCTAATGAGCCTCTTGGATGGCCCATCGCACCTTCCGCACGATGGCGTCGGGATCGAATACGCCTTGGTTGTCGATTTCCGCAGCCCATGGCAACTGAACGGTCATGGCCAATGCATTGATTTGTGAAATCCGGTCATCAGACACCGGGATATGGATCGACGCGTCACGATGGTGAATGCGTCCAGACACTGGGTGCCATTCGCCACCACTCGGATTGGTACAACGGTGGCCGATCGCCCCAGTTCATCCAACAGCCATTGGGTATAACGCGATGCTCCCGTGGATTCAAAGCAGAGGATCTCCGCATGCTCCATTTCCGTTTTCAATGCTTGGAGGACAGCCTGAAAGCCGCGGCGCTCGTAATCAGGATGTGTTCCCCCGAGGGTTTCGTAAACCGCCAGGAATATCGGCTCTACCCGAACAAACCGTATGCCAAGACGGGTTTCCAACAGCTCTGCAATCGTGGATTTGCCCGCACCTTTTGGGCCTATCAATACGACAACTTGCGGCATAAGAATTTGACCACTCCCTTCCGCCGACAACCTCCGGACCGTGATCCCATGCTATCCTTGTGGCGCAAGCGCAGCGCTGACCATGTGTGAAGAAATCACCGTGAGATCACACGCATTCAGTCGGGACTCGCGCCGTCATCAAGTTGGTGCTGCAACTGTTGAATTTTCGCCTCCAACTGGTCTATCCGGCG
>JAKAAL010000229.1 GCA_021802375.1 Bacillota bacterium
AGCAGGTGGCTCAGCGCTCGGGGCGAGACCCAGCCCACCCTGCCAATTCCACTCCCCGAAAACCTAAACGGCTAAGCCGATTCAGACTCGTTTCCAGATCGGCCTGAATCGCATCGCGAACGCTGAATAGTTGGACCGCCACCTCTTCGCGCAAATCGTCCATATGCAAATCATCTCCTATCATCATGATTGACTCTCAGCATACACCTAGATGCCACGTCTGCGTCAGCATCTTCCCCGCCGACTCGGCATGGGCTAAAATAAAGCGAAGGCAAGATTGCCGTCAATATCCGCCCACATTCTGGAGGCTCGCGTATGAAACCGTCTTTACAGCTTCCGCTAATCACTGTCGAAGATGTTCTGGATATGCTTTCGGACCGTTCAACGGTCATCGTCGACTGCCGGTACAACTTATCAGCGCCTCAAGCCAGCGAGTGGCATTACCGCGCGGAGCATGTGCCCGGCGCACATTATCTCGATATGGCCCGAGACTTGTCCTCTCCGCTGAGCGCTCACGGGGGCCGCCATCCCCTTCCGGATCGCGCGGCCTTTGAGGATCGGATGCGCGCGCTCGGCATAGGCCGGGCGTCCAAGGTAGTAGCCTATGATGATGGCGACGGCTCTGGCGCCGCCCGGCTTTGGTGGCTCCTTCGTTATTTTGGGCACCGCCAGGTTTGGGTCATGCAAGGCGGCTGGCCGGCCTGGATGAAACGTGGATTTGGAGCCAGTTCCGGGCTTTCGGTCCCATCTTCGACCGGAGATTTTTTAGCCGCGCCCAACTCCGCGATGATCGTCGACTATCAAGCCATAAGCGAAAATCCCTTGGATTTTGTGCTGGTGGATTCCAGGTCCCCCGAACGCTACCGCGGTGAAGTCGAACCGATAGACGTTAAGGCGGGGCATATCCCCGGCGCACTTTCGTGGGATTACCGCTTGACTCAAACGGCACCCGGCCACTACCACCATCCGGCCTGGCTCCTCGACTACCATAAACCCTTGGAGAGCCAGGCGGATCGTCTAGTCATCTATTGCGGGTCGGGTGTTACCGCTTGCGTAAACCTTCTTGCTTTGAGTCTTGCGGGCATCGACGCCAGACTCTATCCCGGCAGTTGGAGCGACTGGATTAGCTATCCTGAAGCGCCGCTAGCCTACGGCGACGAAGTTTCCCGCTGGTAAGCATCATCGAGGACCTGCACCAGGTGGCGCACTTGAACACCGGGGCGGTAGGCCTGCACTCCATGCAGCAACTGCAGCCAACAACCAGGATTGCCGGTAACAATGGTGTCGATGCCATCGGGCACATCCTCCATCTTTCGTCGCAGCAAGGCTTCAGCCATTTGTGGATGAGTCAGATTATAGATGCCCGCACTGCCACAACAGCGGGCGCTGTCCGCCATGGGTTTTAACTGCACGCCTGGAATAGACTGCAAAATACGCTCCGGCGCCGCACCTGCTTTCATCACGTTAGACAAGTGGCACGACGTTTGGTAGGTCACTACTTCCGTCGTTGCCGACCGGGGCACCTGCCATCCCTCCGTGTCCAGAATCTGGGCCACGTCTTTGACTTTTTTTGAGAAGATCTCAGCTTTTTCGCGGTATTGAGGATCGTCAGCCAGCCATTCCCCATACTCCATCAGTGCCGCACCACAACCGCCGGCGTTGGTAGCGATATAATCCAAATCCCCGGCTAAAAATGCATCAATATTGCGTCGCGCCATCTTCCGCGCGGTTTCTCGTTCGCCGGCATGAATGGCCAATGCTCCGCAACAATTCTGCCCCTGGGGGACCACCGGTCCCAGCCCGTTTTTATCCAACACACGAATGGTCGCTTGATTGGCGTCCCCAAACACCACGTCCATCACGCATCCCAAAAACACGCCGACCTTCTTTTTCGGATTCGGCGACGACCCCGTCGTGCGCTCAGGGGGCAACGTCTCTTTCCCCGTGAGCGGTGGCAGGCTCTGTGCCATAGCGCGCATCGGCTTTGGCAACAGCCGTCGACCAGGCCCACTTAAAAGCCCTAATCTTTGCACGCGCGCGACCACCCATCCAAGTCGTCTTAGCCTTCTTTGATTGGGCAAAAGATGGGTTACGGCCCACCTTGTGGTCTTCGACACGGAGCGCTGGCCGTGTAAATCAGGGTGAGCCTCTTGCCACCCAACCACTTGGGCGCGGCCCCTTTCAATGAGGGAGCCAATGGGCACACCCGACGGACAAGCCACCTCACATGCACGACAATCCAGACAACTAAACAGCGTTTGGGCAACCTTGGGTGCTTGCAAAGGCACAACACCCCGTGCCACTGCAGCTATCAACTGAACCCTGCCGCGTGGAGATTCTAGTTCCCTCCCGGTTTCTTGAAAAGTCGGACAACTGTCCAAGCACAGACCGCACTTAATACAGGACTGAAACTGGTCTTGCCTCGGCGGATCGACGAATGGAAAATTTAGGTCGGCCATGAGGTCCCCCTATGCTTGACACGGGATTCCCACGGCTCCAGGCTCACCGGCCACGGCGGAGCATCTTCAGGGAACAGCTTGCCCGGATTCAACAGGTGGTCAGGATCCCAAGCGTTTTTAATCGCCCGCATGACCGCGAGTCCTTCCTCCCCATGTTCCCACTGCATAAAGGGAGCCTTCATCGTTCCAACCCCGTGTTCTCCGGTCAGTGTTCCCCCTAATTCCAAAGTCACTGCAAAAATTTCAGCCACGGCTTGCCACACCCGTCCCATTTCCTCCTGGTTGGTTTCATCACACATAATATTGGGGTGCAAATTGCCATCTCCGGCATGCCCGAAAACCACCAAATCGACCTCATAGTGCTGAGCAATCTCTTTCAGTTTGCGCACCATGGCAGGGATTTGACTGCGCGGCACGGTGGCATCTTCAGAAACTTTAGAAGGCTTGATTCGAGCCACGGCCGATGAAATCGACTTGCGAGCTTTCCAAAGCCCAGCAGCTTCCGCCTCACTGACGGCGACCTTCACCGAGCGCGCATTGAGCGATTCACAAAGTGCGGTAATTTCGTCGGCTTGGCGACTGACTTCCGCTTCGGACCCGTCGACCTCAATCAGCAGCAAAGCCTCCGCATCCAACGGCAACCCTAAATGCAAATAGTCTTCGACCACCCGCATGGAGGCATCATCAATAAACTCCAACGCCGCTGGCTGCATCCCTCTGGCGATGATCTGGCTGACTGAAGCTGCCGCATCGTCCAAACGGTCGTAGGCGGTTAACAGCGTGCGTTTAGCTTTAGGCGCGGGGATCAGACGAACGGTCGCATCGACGACCACTGCTAACGTTCCCTCAGAGCCCACGAGTAGCCGGGTTAAATCGTATCCGCTCACATTTTTAACCGTCTTTCCCCCGGTTCGGACGACCGTTCCGTCCATTTTCACCGCGGTGAGGCCGAGGACATAATCTCGAAACACCCCGTACTTGAACGCGTGCGGGCCTCCGGCATTTTCCGCTACGCCCCCACCCATGGTCGATGCCCTGGCGCTGGACGGGTCGGGAGGAAAGAAGAGCCCCGTTTCCTGCACCGCCTCGGCAAAGCGTTCCACTGTCACTCCTGCCTCGACCACAGCATACAAGTCCTCGCGATTAATCTCGCGAATACGTTGAAGACGGCCCATATCCAACATCACCCCACCCCGGACCGGCAGCACACCGCCGGAAAGGCCCGTGGCCGCCCCTCGGGGAACCACAGGAAGGTGTGCCTGCCTACAGATCTGAAGCACATCGCACACCTCTTTTAGACTGCCGACCCGGACCACAGCATCGGGCACAAAACGATGGATGGTTGCATCATACCCGTAGAGCGCGCGCTCTTCGATATCTACCAGAACTTCTTTGGCCCCGACCACGCGGACCAATTCTGCCAGCACGGACGACTCCATGCAACGCTGAATGGCAGCCTTCACCGACAAGCCTCCTCTCGATGGATCTCTAGATCTTATGGCCGTCGGTTCGGCGAACGTTCGACCATATAGAATCCACGGTTGTCTCAGTCGACCGATGAGTCAGATAAAAATCGGGTAAAATCGCAGGCACGGCAAGACTCCAGGCGGCCATGGCCCACAATTATCGCACCGCCCATCCAAGATGCGCATCGGGCGCCCCCGCACCTGGGATGGGCCTTTACCGGGCTGGGCGCAAGCCCTCGGAGACAATTCCATCGAGCGAGCCCAGGTGCCTACGCTTCAAGCTAATCCCGCCCACCGCCGTTCGAGAGTCCTCAGGGAGTGGCCCAAATTTGGATGGTGGCTCCCGTTACAAAGGTCATCTTGGGATAGGCGGCATCAAAATGGTCGATCCCTTCTTGAAATTCGTCAAGGGTCAGATACCCTTCCGCCACTAAAGCGCTGTGCATGCTGGACAATCGTTCCCGTTCAAACCCCACCTGTGGATCTGACCTTTGTTCGGTACCCAGCGAACTTTGGGGGTTCCACAATACTCGGGTCAACCGATATCCTGATCGCTCAAGATATTGGGGTAATTTCCGCCCAATCTGCCGATCCGAACCATGATCGAACGCATACGCTTGATAAGCAGCCAACACTCGCCGCCAAGCTAGGGGGGCGGGAGGATACTCAACCGTCCAGCCGTCATCAACCTCTTCCAAATAAAGACACCCCCCCGGTTTGAGCCAGTCCCGCCAATGAACCAAGGTTTCTTCTGGCGGAAGGTACTGCAGAACAAATCTTGCGGTGACGATATCAAAGGGTACCCGCGGTATCTGACGAGCCACATCGGCAGGGAAAAAGGCGACCCGTCCGGCCAGACTCGGAAAACTACGACGCAAGCGCTCGGCTATAGTCAGGCGGGCAAGATCCTGGTCAAACCCATGAACCTCCGCCCCAAAGTGTTCGGCAATTTCTAATGCGGCTGCCCCTAACCCGCAACCCACGTCGGCGACTCGCGACTGGTTGCCAGCGGGCAGTCGATAGAGCGCCTGCCGGCGGGCTGCACCGGTATAGGCTGTCTGCAACATTAACCAACGATCGGCTCCCCCTTCGTTTGCCACCTCCATCAGCAACTGGTCCAACGTCTCGGCAAAGGCCATGGATTCTTGTATCCTCTCTCTAAGAGTGTTCGTCCAGGAAAATCTGCCTTGGTGGCGCTAGGATTTTGCCCTCGCCCCGGACGCTTCCGGCACACCCTCCATCGTCGCCCACGCCCTGTGGTCCATCCCCCCAAGATTACGGTCAACCCCCGTCACCCGTTTTCGGCCTCCGTCTGGCCCAAAGTCTCTCGGTGATATCTCGATTCGACATCCCGCGGAAATCTCCTTCCCCCTCCTTCCCCGCTGTTCGTGCCCGCGTCAGTCCTCCCCCCGCCCCGACTTATGATTGGCAAAGAGCCGAGATCAGGTGAGAGCATCTTCGTGCTCGCGCGTGATTTGGCTTTTCGGGTCTGGAAGTGGCGCCTAAACTATAGACCCAGGGTCTTTCGACTTTGGCGAAGGTTTCGAAAGAGCAAGGCCAACAACACGACGATAAATGCCACCATGGCAGCGACTATCAAAAGCGCCCGAACTGGATGGACTGCAAAATTTATCCACCGATGAAGAATCGGAATCGCCGGGATCGCCTCCACCAAGATTGTCACCGGAAGAAAAATCATAGTGATCAACCCAAAGAGATGCATGTTGCGCGAGTCCCGACGCAGGCTTAAGTCCTTGAGCATATTCTCACGCTCGCGGTCGAGACCGGCTAGATAATTATCGATATCGTGGACCTCCTCTTTGAGTTCGTTGTACATGGGTACGACATGAAATTCGTCTTGCCAGCGGCGATAAATGTGATCCCTTTCCTCACTCACCGAAGCCTGGCTGAAATAGCAACGCGAGGTAAAGTCATAAATCGCTTCTCGCAAAGTCCGAAGGTCTTCGCCGCGACGCGGCGACAAACCCGCCAAAGAGGCCCCCATGGCATAGCGCAAGATACTGAGGCGCTGATGAAAAGGGATTAACATCATCAAGAAATAACTCGTCCGAAACGATTCCATGGCGCGGGCGGGCCGCTTGGCAAAATGGTCCAGGCCGTTGTCATAAGCCAGGACAAATCCACCGTCTAACGATTGCGTGTGGATGACATTATGGTAGGGCAGGTAGTGATGGGTGGCATCTTCCAAATGAATTTGCGAGAAATGACTGATGTCGTTGGGGGTAAAGGTTTTACGCAAGATGGTCAGGTGATGCTGCGCAAACTCATAAAATCGTTCATCCAACACATCCATCCCAGCCAACCGATCCGGCCGGAGCAGCATAGCGCCATAAACCGGCAAAAAGCGGTCGACCATCGGTGTTATCCGAAAGAGGCTAGACTCAGAAAAAAATGATTTCAGCAAATCATCAATCAGCAACTTCAGGGTAATTCGAGAATGTTTCTGGCACAACAATGCAATACTCCACCCTTGGGGTTCGCCCACCGGTTCGATGTCTGACGGCTTATAGGTGACCATATGGAACGGAGCGCCATGAATTAGGGAGGCCAAACGCGCGTTGACTCGCTCCACGTCCTCAACCGACGGTGCCAGACCATTTTCTGACGTCGGTCGAATCTCAAGGGCAAGACACGCCACCCCGTTAAAAAACACATACAGCACAATCTGACTAATGCGAAAGGACGAGGACTTTTCGGATTCAGCCAAAAAAGCATAAAAAGCACCGGCGGACAAACAGGCAAGATTCATCCGAAAGCGCCGTTGATTGGTCGCCAGGCTCAA
>JAKAAL010000230.1 GCA_021802375.1 Bacillota bacterium
CCGCTATGGTTCCCATCACTCTGAAGCTATCGTTACGGACAGCTATGCCACGGGACAGATGTTTTTGGACCGTGTCGATGCCGCTGCCGTCTATTGGAATGCCTCCACCCGCTTTAGTGACGGATTTGAGTTTGGCTTGGGAGCTGAGGTGGGGATTAGCACGCAAAAGCTGCACGCCCGCGGACCCATGGGACTAGAGGCCCTGACCACGTGGAAAACCATTGCCTACGGCAACGGCCACACGCGCGATTTGTAAGAGGGTGCCCTAGCTCTCTGAAGAAAGCTTGCCCTCGGCATAGTGCACAAACTGTAGCGCCACGGGCTGGCTGGCGACGCGTTCCGAATGATAGGCTAAGTAAAAAGGACGGGTTAGCTCCAGGCCTTGGACTTCTAGGCGTTGGCTATGGCGCAATTGGCGGCGAAATAGCAGTTCGCGGGACACGAAGCCAGCCCCGAGGCCGGTCTCGACGGCGTCGATAAGCGCGGAGGCCGTGTCTACTTCGAGGACGATGTGGTCTGGTTTGGGCCAGAGTAGTCGGTCGAAAGCGGCTTCAACCACAGCCTGGGTGGCCGATCCAGCTCGGCGCATCACAAACGGAAGGTTGCGTAGATCTGACCACCGCGCGGGGCGTGGAATTTGACTATAAGGGCGGCATCGGGGAACAAGGAGGACGATTTCGTCGTTGGCGATGGCCATTGCCGTCAGAGCCGGATCTTTTGAGCAAAGTCCCATAAATCCCAGGAGAACGCTTCCGTCGGCCAGGCGATCTTCCACCTCGCGCGTGTTCATTTCGTTAAGTTCTACCCGTACCCCAGGGTAATCCGCAAGGAACTCGGCTAGCCATCGGGTGACCAGGCGCGCGGCGGGGCTGGAGCTGGTAGCAATGGTCAAGCGGCCAACGAGCGGGGCGATCGGCACCGGTACCGCGATGAGCTCGCGGTATTGCTTGAGGACTTCGTCTGCAAAGTTCAGGAAGCGAAAGCCCAGCGGCGTTAGTCGGAGCGGGCGCATGTCCCGCTCAATGAGGTGTTGGCCCAATTCCTTCTCCATCGCTTTCAGGCGGCGACTGGCCGTCGGTTGGCTGATGGAAACGGATTGGGCCGCTTCGGTAATGCTGGGGCACTCGGCGATGGCCCAGAAAAGCTCGAGATCTTCAAACGTCATGGTGGCTCTCTCCCATATTTGGCTCGTCCTATGCAAATTTTACATGAACCGTTGTTATCCGTATACGCATTTCATAGGGTTAGAGAAGATTGATGCCCGGCAAGCCGCCCTGAATGTCGAGAGCGCCGTGCTGTGGACACTGGGATGATGTGGAGTCAGCGGTCTTGAGCACTTACCCCGAGGAGTGGTGTCATGCAAATGCCGACTAAGCGTGGGACCGGGTTCAAACCACAGGTTAGCCCTGTCTTCCTATTTCTTGGGATTGCTCTTTTGGGCGTCTTTTATGCCAAGTGGTATCCCTATTACCTGAAGACGGTTTCTGTAGCGACGAGCCGATCTTTAGGAACGTCGTTCGTGCTCGGTGCTCATGGGCATCCGCCTATGGTGGGCATCGCCGCCGCCCTAAGTTTCTTCGAAGCCTACTTTAAGGCGATTTGGATAGCGCTTGTTGTAGGCATTTTAGTGGGGGCGGGAGTGCAGACCCTGCTGCCAGCTAGTTGGCTCTATCAAATCCTAGGTAAGGCCGGGGCCAAGAGTCGGATTCGGGCGATAGCCGCAGCGGTGCCCTCGATGATGTGCACTTGCTGCAGTTCGCCTATCGTGGTGGGGATGAAAAAAGCCACTCTCTCCGACGGGGCAGCGCTAGGTTATTGGCTGGCAAATCCCGTCCTTAACCCGGCCACCATCGTATTCATGGGCTTTGTCCTGGGATGGAACTGGGCCTTGTTACGCATCGTCATGGGAGCCATTTTAGTCTTGGGTGCGTCTTGGCTAGGGGATCGCTGGACGGGAACGGGGGAGGGCAAGTTCCAAAAGGCTACCGTGGAGCCCCCTCGTGACCTCCCGCCAACGTTTCGCGGATATGCGGCCGCCGCGGGCAGACTAGCCATTACGTTGGTTCCGGAATATGCCGTCATCGTCATCGCCTTGGGGGCCGTTAGGGCGTGGCTCTTTCCCTTGGTCAGCCCCAGCGTTGGCCATAGCTTGATGCTAATGGTCGTACTGACCATCGTGGGGACCCTCTTTGTGATCCCTACCGCAGGTGAGATTCCCATCGTGCAAACACTCTTGAATGCGGGGCTGGGATTAGGAGCGGCAGGAGCCCTGATGATCACTCTGCCAGCGATCAGCCTTCCCTCGATGGCCATGGTGAGTGGTCAATTAGGACGGCAAACCGTTTTGCAAGTCGCCGGTTTGGTGGCCCTGACGGGATTAATCACTGGCGCTGTGGCGCTCATGTGGTTGTAATCTCCATCGTTCCACGAAAGCCCCCAGCTATACTCAGCTCGGGGCTTTCTTGGTTTCCGTATAGCGCGAACGGCACCGCTCAACGATGGGAGATGTGATGAGCGCTCCCGCTACCTAACGCTATCGGGTTGGGGTCGGGGGTTCCAAGGTCACTCCGGGAAGTTCCTGTTTGTGCGACGGTTCGGCCGATCTGTTACCCATCGCGCGTCTTATGCCAGATCTGCCCAGGTATCGATTCGGACCGCTCCAGCCGTACAGGCTCCACTCCACCAGTATTTCGCTCTCAAACTCACCTCGCGGGTTTCGATTCAGAAGGGAATGCGCGACCGTACGGGGACCTGGAGGATTTGGACTTGGCCAATGACGAGCTGACTTTCGGATCGCCAGAAGGATACCCACGATGCGCTGCAAGATTCATCATCCAGCCTTGGCTTTAGTGGAGGATGTTTTGAGGGTGACAGGGTGGGTGCTGGCTTGCCAGACGGGATCACTCACCCGCCAGTAAGAGGATACACCCAAGATCCCCTCCCCGCTTTGAAGGGAGAAAAAGGTGGAGAGAGAAAAAGATCAGACGAAGGCGGTTGTCTATTTTATTTAGGTTTTAGGTAACTGCTGACACCACACTGCGCACTTCTGGGTTGAGGTTAGCGTAAGCTTTATGCCAAGGAATGCAATGTGTTTGGCCAGGGTCAGCTTGGGAGATCGATGGAAGGCCTTTATGCGAGGGCGTGTTGCGTCCGCACTCACTAGCGGAGATAGGAGCGAGTACGATGAGCGCCGCCAAAATAGATATCGATGACTACTTCGGCACCACAGGGGATATCCAGATTGCCTTTGCCCAATCCCTGAACATTCAAAACCGCATTCGCAGATGGATTGTAGAAGAGGTGCAACCCCATCTGGGCCAATGGTGGCAACAGGGTCGGACCCCTGACGGGATGATGGCTCAGATGGCTAGCCTGGGCATCTTTGAAACTGGGGGGGACCCAAAAGCCCCCGGGGAACGATGGCCCTGGGCGTACGGTCTCGCCATGAGGGAGTTGGAACGCGCAGATTCTGGGTTGCGCACGCGAGCCTCGGTGCAGTGTGGATTAGTGATGCACGCCATCGCCCGCTTCGGAGACGACCGGCAGCGCGCGACCTGGCTTTCTCCGCTGCTAAGGGGCGAGACGGTGGGGGGATTTGCCTTGACGGAGGCGGGTGCGGGATCGAATCCGAAGGAGATGGCCTGTTGGTGCCAACGAAAAGGGGAATATTGGCTGCTCGAAGGCAACAAACGTTGGGTCACCAACGCGGACCAGGCGGATCTGTTAGTGGTATGGGCCAAAGAGCGAGACACCGAAGAAATTCGTGGATTCATCGTGCCCACAACCTATCCCGGCGTAACACGTCAACCCATTTCGACGCATGCTTCGATGCGCTTGGCCGCACCTTGGGATGTGGGTCTTAGTGCAGTGCGATTGCCCGTTACCTATTGCTTAGCGGGCGCCAAAGGACTACAAGCCCCCTTGGCCTGCATTACTCAGGCCCGTTATGCGGTGGTCTGGGGCACGATTGGAGCCGCCTTAGATTGCTTTCATGAGGCCATGGACTTTACTCAGCGGCGAATAAGTTTTGGCAGATCCTTAGCCCACAGTCAAATGATTCAGGAACGTCTTGTGGACATGCAATCTCATATCGTTGCCATGGAGCTCCGTGCGGTACAATTAGCACGTCTGGCGGGACGGGACCAGCTGCGCTATCCGCAAGTTGCCCTAGCCAAACGAGATAATGCACGCGCGGCCCTGAGCGTAGCGCGCATAGCGTGCGAGATATTGGCGGCCAAAGGATTTGAACTGGATAGCCGTAGCTTTCGACATATGGCCAATTTAGAGAGCGTGGACACCTATGAGGGAACCTATGCCGTGCAAACCTTGATCGTGGGTCGGGACGTGACCGGCTTATCGGCCTTCTAGCAGAAAGGAGTCTTGATGCAGGCGTCGTGGTTGATTGTGGTGGAAGGCAAACACGATGTGGCGCAGGTGCACGCGGTTGCGCCACAGGTGGAAGTCGTGGCGACCCATGGTTGGCCAAGCCAGATCCGACTAAACCAGCTAAGGAGATTAGGCCGGGGACGGCCAGTGGCCTTGCTCACCGATGGCGATAGCGCCGGGCAAAGGATCCGAGCCGAATTGCACGAAGTGTTTCCCAAGGCGATAGATATCTACATACGGCGATCGTTTAACGGCGTCGAGCATGCCCCCCTGACCTACCTGGCCCGTAGGCTGGAGCGCGCAGGGATTATTGACGAGACCGCGTCATTTTTAGAAACGGACCAGATCATCAAGGCTGACAGAGGTGAAAGCTGATAAAGGAAGGTGAAGGTTCATGGCGAAGCCGCCATCGCCGCAGGGAATTTTCATCAAATGCCCGCGATTGGGCACTGGGCAGGAGGCGTCCTATCCGGCAGACGACGTACGATTTCGCCCCGCCGCCTATGGACTATACGTACGTCAGGGCCGAATTCTTTTGGGGCGGTCCCGGTTTACCAACCAGTGGGACATCCCCGGGGGAGGGGTCGAAGCATGGGAGACGCTCGAAGCAGGTATGGTCCGTGAATTCTATGAAGAGACCGGGGTCAAGGTGCATATTGTCCGGCTGCTAGACTTTCGCGAAGGGTTCATCGCATTTGGCCGCCACCCGTTTCACTCCTTGCGGTATTATTATGCCGTCGAAGGGGATGGCGATGAGGTTCTGGTGCCCGATCTCGATGAACTATTGAGCATATCCTGGGTGGAGCCGGGCGAGATTCGGCCAGAAGAATGCGCTGCCGGTGATTTTGCACTCATAAAACGAGTCATTGCGACTGAAGGAAAGCGTGGTTAAGTGGATCAACAGGGAATTTATTGGCAACGCGCTCGGAGGCTTGAAGCAGGGCCAGTGTGGCAATTGTTCAAGATGTCGGTGATCGGGGCGGAAGAGGGAAAGGCGTCGGTGCGCATGTTGACCGGCCCCACCGTGCTGCAACAACTGGGTCACGTCCACGGCGGGGTGCTAATGACGTTACTCGACTCTGCCATGGCGGCTAGTCTAGATACCGTACTGGCCCCAGAATGGACGGCAGTCACATCACAATTGAACACGCACTTTCTGCGACCAGCGACTGGGGCACAGTTGACGGCTACCGGACGCGTGGTTCGGCGAGGGACTCATTTATCGGTGACCGAGGGGGAAATTGTCGATGAAAATCGGGTCACCGTGGCCACGGCTAGCGCCCAGTTTTTCATGATTGCCAGGCCGACGGCGAGTGTGACCGACTAACGGGGGGGTTGAGCCACATGGTCCATTAAGCGAAGGCCAAAGGCTACGCCTTGACCCAAGAGGATGCCGGTAATGATATAGCCCGCAGGGCTCCAAGTCATGTCGATACCGGCGTCGGAGAGGATGTTGACGCCGGTCGAGAGACCCATCATGATGCCAAAGCCAGACGATAGCCACTGTCGCACCAGTTTGGCCTTGACGGCGTCGTGGACGGGAATCAGTTGCGCCGTGATGCCGGCGGCGGTATGACTGAAATAGGCCAATAAAAGATAGGTACTGATGTCGCTGGCTCCCATACGATCACCTCCAATGCCATAATATGGCATTGTTCGTTTGAGGTGACACCAAATAACTATCGGAAGAAAAACGCCGTAACCAACGCCAAAAGGGCAGTGGCCGCGACCGTCTCCAGGGCCAACGAAGCCAGGGACTCATCGTAGTAGAAACTGAGGGACCGCCATAACACGACCGCCACGAGGGCCGTGCCTATCCAAAAGGCCATGGGAAATGACCATAGGCAAAGGAAGGGGACTAGGGTGAATAAGCCGGAGACGCCGATAAGCTCAGTCTTAAGGCCGGCAGTATCCGGGGGACGATGGCTCGCAGATACCGCGCCATGAATCGCTCCGGTCACCCAGGGCACTGCGTAATACCAAATAAACGCCAGGAAAACGACGTTCAACACGGCGCTTACGAACCCCAAAACGGAAAATCCGCGTAGCCAAATTTCGATCAAGGCGACAAGAAGGCCGCCGGCGAGCGCGTTGCCGTATAGCATGCGCTCGGTCCAAAAAGTTCGTCCGCCTAGGGACCAGGGATGGCGAAGTCGTTCCCGCCAATAATCAAACCACTCGTCTAGTTCTCCACCTTGGTGTGTCCGCCGGGGTCGATTGGGTTTATTGTGTTTTTTGGCTCGAGCCCGGAAGGAAATTGGCCCTTTTTCCATCCACCCCACCCTTTCTTGGTCTTTATTATACCAACTTCGGGCTGAATTGAGCCCTATCCCTAA
>JAKAAL010000231.1 GCA_021802375.1 Bacillota bacterium
GGCGCCGTTTGGCGAGACATGAGGAAACCAGTGATTAGCCTCGGCAAAGGTCATTTGCGCCGGCTGACTCCCGTCGGATTGCATCCGCCATATTTGCATCAAGCCGGTGCGGACGGAATTGAACCAGATATACTTGCCGTCCGGCGAGTACTCTGGTCCATCATCTAGCCCGGGCGTGGCGGTAAGAGCTCTTTCTTCGCCCCCGCGCGCAGGAATCGCGTAAATATCATATTGTCCGTGGCGTTCAGCACAATAGACCAGCGTTTGGCCGTCAGGCGACCACCCATGGAGATAACTGGGTCCCATGGCGGTGATCAACATCGGGTCGCCGCCTCTTGTCGGCACCACGTAAATGCGCGAACTTCCGTCTTCCTTGCAATGATGGCTTATGCCAAGTTGCAAGTTGTCCGGGGAAAGGATGTGGTCATTGTTGCAACGCACGGCAAATCCCGTAGGAATTGGGGAGATGGTGCCGGACGAAATGTCAATCGCATGCATTTTTCCTTGGCTGTTGAAAATGAGTCGCTCGCCGTCTGCGGTCCAGTTGGGAGCTTCAATCAATTTGTCAAATTCCGCCACTTGCCTACGCTCACCGCTGTGGATGTTAAAGGTTTCTAAAATGCTTCGAATCGAGGGTTTCACTTCTTCGCTCAAGGCTATCCTCCCTATACACTCTCCCGTTGTCAAAGGCTCGTGGGACCCAACCAGGCATCATAACCTGCACCCATAAAAGGCCGTAGTGCTATGCCATTGTAAGCCACGTTTGTCGTCTTCGCACTAGCATTCGGATCTTTCTCTCATTCGATGATGGGAAATGACCGTGGCCTAGCCTCTTCACACGGTCCCGGGGGGCATCATCGGAGGGGCGAACGGGTCTATTATTAAGCCCTAGGCGAAGACTGAGCGCATCGTGAGCGATGTCCCTACCAGGGGGTGTGCCTGGTATTTTTAAGCCATAGCATCCCCATCCGGCAAATGCCGTGCGCCCGGACCCAAACAGTGGGCCCCGGGGAACCGCCTGCGCTGCATGGTGGTGTACGGTGTCATATCGACGTAATACGGATGGGGGCGCTGCCAGAGGGATTGCTGGGGCGGTGGGAATGAGGACGGGCTTCGCGGCCAGCAGGGTCACCATAGTGGTGATCGCGACCGGCTAATGCGGCCGTACGTCTAGGCCAGGATTCGCTGGTCGTCGGGAGTGAGCGTGTCGTGGGCATAAGCCAGCACATTGGTATCGAAGAACTCCTTGACAGCTCATGAAGTGCATTTACTGCAAGGCTGGCCCAGATCGTTGGGGATCTGGGATCGGGGGCAAGGTCATGGCCGGGCGACGCGATGCTCGCGGAAAAAGGCGCAGGCTTGGCGTAAGCCGTTATGCAAACTGGTGTTTGGTAGAGGGGAGATGGTGAAACCCTTGGTCGCGGAAAGCCCAGTACTACGTATCGCGATCGGACGGCGAAGAAGGACAAGCGATTGCGCCGGGGGATGGGGGGCCCTGGGCGGATTTTTGGGCGTCTAAGAAATTGCCAACGCACCAGCGTCTCTTCCCAGGGTGACGCAATCGCTCGAACTCCGTTGTCGTTGTTATCGTGTAATGCCCTCTCTTAATCGAATAATCGAAGGATGAAACACGACGTAAAGAGGACGAGAGGGCCATCACCGGGAGCTATCCCGTGTTGTCGCGAAAATCCCTATACTGCTTCGTCGCACAGATAGGAAAGTTGGGGGTATTCGAATATAATGGCTGCGCGTCCGAAAGGCCGCGAGAATCACCGCTAAGACTCCTTGAACGAAGGGAGGTATCCGATGGACCGCATTTCCGTTCGACCGATCGCGCCGGGAGACTACGATCAAGCTTACGCCCTGCAGCAGGAGTATCTCGACGAAGAGCCGCGGACGAAGTTCATCGCCAGGATCGAGACACAACCTAAGCTGTACTTGGTGGCCTCGGATGGCTGTACGGTGGTCGGCGTTTGCTATGGCGGACCATCGGCCCAAGTGCCATCGACCTGTCATGTTCAAGGCATTGCCGTCAACCTTGACCAGAACCTGAAGTATGCCCGCAGGGGGATTGGGTCGAAGATGCTGAGTGTGTTCCGGACCATGGCGACACGCCTTGGGTATCAAGAGCTTGGGTTGGGAGCGGCAGAGGACGAAAAAGTTGAGAAGTTTTATTTAAAAAACGGGTTGATGGCTTTCGAATTAGTAGCTAAACAAGCGAATGGTGTAGAGATCGCGCGCGTCCCCATTTTAGATTATGAGTCCGGAGTGATCTTGCGTGAGGACCTTCATCGCCGCTATCAGCCGCATGAAGTCATTTTTATATTTCGACAGCCCTTAGGTTCCGACTAATATGGGCCAAATGGGCTGGCAGGGTGGATGTCAGCATCGTGCAAACCTGGCTTGCCTAGATTGGGCCCACCAAAATGCTTTCTGAGTAGGTGGGATTAGCGTGCCTTGGGTTGTTCGCCATCGTGGCCCCAGGGCAACGCGTGGGTACGCATCGGCCTTTGGTGGTTGACAGCCATCTTCCGGTGATTTAATCTCTGTCCAACCTGGTTCCATGGAGGCGTAATGCATCCCGTCGATATCGACACGGCAAGATCGCCTCCTGCCGGCCGAATCAGTCTCAGAAAAGATACCGTGAAAGGTCGGTGGCACTTATGCTGCTGCCCGTGGACGCTATAGAGCCCACGCTGCAGGCCCTCATTGATCGCCTTATCCCCAAAGATGATTGGCCATCCGCATCAGAGAACGGCGTCTTGGGATACCTTCGACAGAGGTGCATGACGGCCAAAGCAGAGTGGCATGAATGGTTACGGTCTGGCCTGAAGGCATTGGACCAAGCAGCCGAGCATCGCTTTCAGTGGTCGTTTCGGGACCTTACGGCACCGCAACAGGACGAACTGTTAGGTGATGTCGAGGCGGGCCGAACCCCGGAACCCATAGCCAAATTCCTGCAACGTATGGTGGTCCTAGTTGCGCAAGGGTACTATGGTTCTCCCGGTGAAGGCAACCCCAAGGCCGCTTCATGGGAAATGATGGGCTACCGACCTGGCCCGCTTGCGGTAGATGGTGCTGCCGTTCCAGAAGCCGAGCCGCGGATAACGCGGTTTGATCAGATCCGAAAAGGTTATGATGCGGTGATCGTGGGCAGTGGCGCCGGGGGTTCGGTTGCCGCCATGGTGCTGGCTCGGGCGGGCTTAAGGGTGTTGGTCATCGAGCGAGGCGAATGGCTAGGCTTCGATCAAGTAGGTCAGAATCACCTAAAAAACCATCGGCTCAGCGTGTGCGGCCATAACACGGGCCCCAGCGGGGAAGGCCACCCGCGGACCATACTGACCGATTCTGGCCAAGAGCGGGTCACCCTGCCCCATGAAAACGACTACCATAACAATGCCATGACGCTAGGCGGAGGCACGCGGGTGTATGGGGCTCAGGCTTGGCGATTTCATCCCGATGACTTCGTGATGGCCACGCGCTATGGCATCCCCGAAGGAAGTACGTTGCAGGATTGGCCTATCCGATACGCCGAGCTGGAGCCCTACTATGTTCGAGCGGAGTGGGAAATTGGGGTCTCCGGGGATGGCGAGGTAGACGCCCATCCGAGTTGGAGGAGCAGAGCCTACCCCATGCCGCCGCTGAGCGAGACGCTGGAGACGAGTGTGCTCGCGCGGGCCGCCAGGTCTCTCGGCTGGCAGACGGGCCCGGTTCCTTTATTGATCAATTCCATTGACCGGGATGGCCGACCCGGTTGTGGGCGATGCGGTCAGTGCGTAGGGTTTGCGTGTCCTACGAACAGCAAAAATGGAGGGCATAACACCGCCTTGTTGCGGGCTTTGGCGACCGGTCGCGTCGATTTGGTCACTGGGGTGATGGCGGAGCGCATTGATAGCGCCAACCATCGGGTTACGGGCGTGCGCGTAGTCACGCGGGAAGGCAACGTCGTCAAGCATAAACAGATCCTTGCGGGGCACGTAATCGTCGCCTGTGGAGCCATCGAAAGCGCTCGGCTGTTGCTTAACTCGGCTACGGTGGAGGATCCGCATGGTTTGGGCAATGGCAGCGATATGGTGGGCAAAAATCTCCAAGGCCATAGCTATGCGGGAGCCTACGGGATTTTTGATGAGGTCATTCAGGATGGGCTCGGTCCAGGCCCTAGCATCGCCACTCGAACGTTTAGCCATGGGAACCCCGGCATCATTGGAGGAGGTATGTTGGCCAATGAGTTTATCCGACTGCCGATGGTCCACTGGTATCGCGCTATGCCTCCCGATGTACCCCGCTGGGGGCTTCGGGGGAAGACCGCCATGCGCGAGGGTTACCTGCGGACGGCCCAGATTCAAGGACCCGCTCAAGAAATTCCTGTGGATACCGCGCGAGTCCGTGTTTCCACCAAGGTCCGAGACTGCTATGGCGTGCCTGTGGCGCAACTTAGTGGCCGAGTGCATCCCGAGTCGGTGCGGGCTGCAGAATTTTTGAGCGAACAGGCCTTGACTTGGCTCGCTCGGGCGGGAGCCCGGCAGGTGTGGAAAAGCCGGGCGGGAAGAGGCCTGAGCGCGGGGCAGCACCAGGCGGGTACCCTTCGGATGGGCGACGATCCGGCGACGTCCGTCACCGACCGCTATGGCCGGGTGCATGGCTATCGTAATCTCT
The DNA here is from genome assembly GCA_021802375.1 of Bacillota bacterium. The sequence continues at coordinate 4,657 of JAKAAL010000231.1, forward strand.
TCGTGGTTGATGGCTCCGTGCACGTCACCAATGGAGGTGTAAATCCCGTGCTGACCATTTTAGCCTTGGCGTTTCGAACTAGCGAACACCTGGTTAAGCATGGGTAGTTTTGTTGGCGTACCGCTTAGCGCCTGTCAGCGACCGCAGTAGTAGCCTGACCTAATAAGGAGGTTCCTTGATGAATGTTTTTTTAACTGGCGGCACCGGCTTCATCGGATCCTACATATTACAGGCATTGGTCGATGAAGGGCATCACGTGACGGTCTTAGCGCGAAACCCCGACAAGGTGCCGGCCTTGGCGAGGCATCCAAAGGTTACCATGGTGTCCGGTAGCTTAGCCGACCGTGACGTGATCAAAAGGACGCTCGCAGGTCAGGAGGCGTGCATTCACGTGGCCTTGGGGTGGGGGAACACCGCCATCGACATGCTTGAGGCCGATACCTTGGCATCGGTTTAAATCATGGAAACCGCGGCCCAGATGGGAGTGAGCCAGATCATCTATACGTCGTCCACTGCGGCGTACGGCGAGCATCGCAACTCCTTTAGCGAAACAGTTCAACCTTTGCCCATCGATTTTTACGGCGCAACCAAAGCGGCCACGGAAAACTATCTGAATGCCCTTTCGCATGTCTACAAAGTACGCAGCAATACGATTCGACCGGGATACACGTTTGGAAATCCCGTGGTCGAGGGCGGCTTCATCTATTCTGACTTGCGTTTTCGTACCATTGTGGCGGCAGCTCGAGCTAATCAACCGATTCGACTCATCAAGAATGATGGCACGCAGTTTATCTGGGCGGCAGACCTGGCCAAGATCTATCTGGCCGTCTTGGCCTCACAGCACGATCGGCAAGTGTTTAACGGATTGGGCGCGGAGTTCGTTACCTGGGAAGAGATTGCCGTTATGGCCATCGAAGCCGCCCGTTCGACGAGCGAAATTATCCTCGAAGACCGGGGATGGGCCCGGGGAGATGGGCACTATGATGTTTCTCGAATTGACCGCGAGTTTGGCTACCGATTTCTTTCTCGTGATCGATTGAGGGAGCATGTGGCCTATCTGGTCGAAGTGGGCAATCAAGATTAGGGTGACGCTTCGGGAGAGTACGCGGATAGGCCGCCGTCGACCGATATGGAAGTTCCACTGACAAAGCTGGCGGCGTCCGATAGGAGAAAGCCAATCACTTCGGCGACGTCTTCGGGCCGTCCAACCCGCCCCACGGGGTAGGCGTGAGCGCGCGCCGGATTAACGGCTTCATCGCTGTCCACGATGAGGCCTGGCAGCACGGCGTTGACTCGAATTCCTTGGCTGCCGTAATCGAGGGCCACCTGACGCGTAAGCCCCAGCAGTCCCGATTTGCTGGCGTCATAGGCCGGGCAATGGCGATAGGAGCGAATCGCATGGATGCTGGATAAGTTGACGATGCTGCCTCCTCCATTTTGGGCCATTAAGGGAATGGCATGTTTCATCATTAAGAAGGCGCCGCTCAACGAAACGGCCAGCGTGCGCTGCCAATCGTCCCAGGTTTCGTCGACGGCGCCCCGACGATGCACTTGGTAGGCAGCGTTGTTGACCAGACCGTCGAGACGGCCAAACTGTTCTTGGACGCGCTGTAGCAGCTTAGCGACGTCTTCGGGGTGTGAGACGTCCGTTTGCCATCCGTACATCTGCTGGATCTCCCTGGCCGCTACTTCTTGGATATCCTTGCGAATGTCGATGGCCACGACGTGATAGTGGCGTCGTAATAGCCAACGAGCCACGGCGGTGCAGCCTGTAACCTAGGAAATCCAGTCGGGGGAGTCCGACCGTGGCAACTTCCCATTCGGCTACGTAGCCAATCGCGCATCCGGAGGAGGTGACTCGCCTGATGAAAGCCGCGAGGATCATGTCTCGGTCGCCGCAAGGTGAGGTCAGACCCCGAGGCTAGCAAGACACCAGGCCGTAGCCTGAAGCGAACGCTGCCGCGTCGAAAGCTCGTCCCGTGAAATCTGACGACCGGGAATCACGAAGGAGTCGAGTCCCGCGCTGTAGGGCGAAGACGGGTAGCATCCGGGAAGCGATGGGAA
>JAKAAL010000232.1 GCA_021802375.1 Bacillota bacterium
GTCCGTACACTGCGCCGACAACATGGTGGCCACCAGCAACTGAAAAGGGGTCTCAAACTTAAGTTCAGTCGTGGCATCGGGATAAAGGGTCTGCAGTGCCGCCAGACTGCGCGCCACGGGCGCACGCGTCTTTCGGCTCACAGCCGGACCTGCTGTACCTGAGAGCGAACATCCTCGACATGCCCGAGAACTCGGACCTTGCGGTACACCTTGCGAATAATGCCATCCGGATCAATGACAAAGGTGCTGCGCTCAATCCCCCAACTGACCTTGCCGTACAAGTTTTTTTGCTTATACACACCGTACTGCTTGGCGACGCTGGCATCCTCGTCTGACAACAGCGAAAATGGCAATTGATGTTTAGCGCGAAACTTTTGGTGACTTTGCAGAGAATCCGTGCTCACGCCTAAAACCACCACACCATCTCCATTGAAGTCCGCATACGCATCCCGAAAATCACACGCTTCCGTTGTACAGCCCGGTGTGTTATCCCGCGGGTAAAAATAAAGTACGACTACACGGCCCGCTAGATCCGCCAAATGCACCAAACCATCGGTACCCGGCAACGTAAAGTCCGGTGCTTTGACTCCGACTAACGCGTCTTCCATGGGCTTGATCCCCACCTTCCTCACGGTTTGCAAATGCGCTTGTCAGCACCATATCATGACCGTTTCCGGGAGGCAACCGGCTACAGCGGTTTAACATACACCGAACGAGGCACGTGGGACAAAATTTGCGCCCCTGTTGGCCGCAGAATGACTACTTCTTCCAAACGCACGCCAAACTCGCCTGGAAGGTACACCCCAGGCTCAATCGAAAAAGCCGCGTTAGCAGGCAGCGGCAACCGGTTGCCTTCCGCTACAGACGGCGACTCGTGGACGGATAGGCCGATTCCATGACCGACGCGGTGCACAAAAGCCAACCCATACCCTTGGGCGGCGATAACCTGACGTGCAGCGCGGTCAACCTCCTGGGCAGCGATACCTGGTAGCGCTCGCGCCTGCGCCGCCCGTACCGCTGCATCAACCAGACCATGAATCTCGACAAAACGTTCGGTCGGTTGTCCCAGATACGCCACCCGCGTCATATCTGATGCATATCCGTGGTAATAGCAGCCAATGTCCAGCAGCACCGGTCCCTCGCCTAGTTTCGTGGTGGTGGGCGTGTGATGGGGCATCGCACTGTGCGCTCCGTAGGCGACGATGATAAACGCCTCTTTATCCGCCCCATTAGCAATGAAGGCCCGCCGAATAATGTCGGCCAACTCAAGTTCCGACATTCCAACACGCATCGCCTCATAAGCCGCGCGCATGGCCTGGTCGTTAATCTCTTGGCAACGCGCTAAAAGGTGGCATTCGTCCTCATCTTTTTGCATGCGCAACGGCGCCATGACCTCCGACGCAAGCCCTAGGGGTTGGCCTATAATCCGTTCAAGCAAAAGGCCATGGCCGTAGCGGGCATCGTCAGAAATGAGCCACGGCAACCCTTGCAGCCGGTTGGCCACCTCTCTTAGCATCGCTTCAGGCCCCTCATCGTCACCAAACCGCCCGATCTGCACGATATTACCCAAATGGGACTGCGCTTCTTCGGCATTGACAGAGGCAATCACCAGGCGCGCCATGCGCGAACTCACAATCAAATAGGTGGGCCGCTCATCCCCCTTGGGCGACCAACCGACCGCGTAGCGAAAGTCATCGCCCGGAGCTAAAGCGAGTACGGCTTGCCGCTGCGCCAATTGTTTCTGAATCCTGTCCAACCGCATTAATGTCCCTCCATCGTTGATGCGACATCTCGTTTGGTTGAGTAGGCTCGGATTTTGCGATAACCAGTCCCTGCCCAGCTAACGATCCGCATGAGATACATACCACTTTACCGCTTGCATCGCCGATGCAAAAGCAGTCACTAAGCTACGCTGCCATGCGGGGACGGCTGCGTCTCCAATGATCGTCATTCGCAATTGCCGAGGATAGGCCAAATCCTGCGCCACCAACGCCAAGTCGTGTGTTACTGCTGGCTGCATCCCGATGCGCACCAGAATGTGCGACCCACTCCATTGCCAGGCGCGCCCCTGAGGTCCGCGGCCATCCGCAATCAAACGACCAGCGTCGGAAGCGATCGCGTTGACGACGGTCTCACGCAAAACCGTAACCCCGGCCTCTACCAACTGCTTCTGGTACGATAGGCGGGCGCGAAGTCGTCGCGAGCGGCACGCCAGCGTCACGCGGTGACCTCGCCGGGCCAATCGGATCGCGCCTTCAACCGCGCGGTCCCCTGCGCCAATGACCAGTATTTGCTCCGATTCGGGGATGTCTACCAAGTCACTGACCGAACCTTTGTAAGCCCAGTCTTCCCCTGCAATCTCTAATCGCCGCGGCTTTAAGCCGGGCGCATAAAAGGCCCAGTCATATGAGGCACGATGCTTGCCGGCGGCGTCTAACCATTCGCCGTCCCAGCCCAAGACCTCAGAATTGTAGTGGAGAGGAACCTTCAGCCGATGCAAATCGTCACTCAGGCGTTCGACTAAATCTTTGGCGCTAGTAGACGGACATCCAGGGAGATCGGTGACCGGCAATGAATAATCTAACAACTGGCCGCCCAAGCCTGAGCGCCCCTCGAAGAGGACCGGTTCTATGCCCAGCCGACAGGCCCAGATGGCAAGTGCAATCCCGGCGGGCCCGCCGCCAATAACCGCGATCCGTCTCATCTAGGAGAGCGTTGAAGGTTCATCGTCGAGACCCACCAAGACCCGTTCCTTGAACGTCACGAGAACGGAAATAAAGCGCAGCAGAGCGAAATTGAAAATCCAGCCGCCTAAAGCCAACATTTCCGGCTGCCAATTAAACAACGGTGGCGGGGCAAACCCTTGATGCCAAAGAATCAGTAAGGTGGCCGACAACGCTGCGCACAGGGCCGCCCAAGCCTGAAATGTCACCAAATAAAAACTGGCCCCAATCCATTTGCGCAACATTAGCCAGGGCCAACCCGCCACTACGGCGCTGAGAACCAACGAGCTACTCATGGACACAAATACCGGGTGAAACATGTTGGCATTGACAATGTTCCAGGGAAGACTGGACACCAAGGCCAAAAATAATCCGGTCATAAATCCGACGCCAAGCATCCGCTCCAGTTCCCGTAAACGCAAGGTACGTCGTGCTTGCCCGAGACGGAATTGCAATAGTCGCCAGCGAAGTTGCAAACGTCCGAGCCGGCGCGTCTCCAATCCCGCCGCGACACCGCCCCAAAGTGTCATGATCCGACCCAATGCCAGGGCTGCAAAGGATTGCGTTCTCAGGCTGAACGCCACGATGGAAATCCCCATCAAAAACTGGATTACGGACAAGAGCCAGAGCCAACCGCGCTGGCGTGTCACCGGACCGCACACGCGCTGCGCCAACTGAAAAGGGCTACCTAAAGACGCCATTGCTTCGGCCATCGCCGCAGATTCGCTCAACCCCATTTGACGAAACCGATCATAGCCTTCTAAGAGCTGTGCACGGAAGTGTGCCTTATAGCGGCGCGCCTGGTATTTGTCCGCAACGCCGTTCACGGCCGCCTCCAAATACTCCTCCCAGAGCACATTGATACCCCCTTTGGCATTACGTTAGGCATAATAATCTAAACGCTAGGCACTGACAAGCCTTCCCGCTTCTTCTAACCGTAGCATAACCATCTCTAGAAATAACGTCTGTGCAGCAATTTTTGTTACACATAACTCTTGGCCTGCAGGAAAACGTCCCCTATGACGCGAAACAGCAACAAGGAGGTCTTCATAAACATGCCAGAAGCAACCATTTGGTCGGTAGGCGGCTATGCGCCGCCCCACATCATCACTAACGAGATGCTCAGTCACCGCATGGATACGAGTGACGAGTGGATCCGCACACGCACCGGCATCCATGAACGTCGCACTGCCGGCGACGATGAAACCACCGCCAGTGTGTCAGTCAACGCAGGGCAGGCTGCATTGCAGGCAGCTCACTTTGACGCCGCTGATCTGGACTGGGTCATCGTATGCACCGACACCCCGGAAATGTGGTCGCCGGCAACCGCGTGTTTCGTTCAAGAATCGCTTGCCGCTTCGCACGCGTCCGCCATTGATTTAACCGGAGGCTGTGCTGGATTTTTACAGACATTACAAATCATGAGCCCTCTGGCTGCCGCTGGTAAGCGACTCTTGGTGATCGGCACCGAACTGCTCACACATGCCTTAAATTGGAACGACCGAACGACTGCCGTGTTATTCGGCGATGGGTCGAGCGCATTTCTTTTAGGGCCGTCAGACGAGGGAGTACCAGGCATTCGCATCGGTCTAGGTCTTTCCCGCAGTGACGGGGCACAGTCCGATATTTTAGGCAAACCTTTTGGGGGCACGCGCTTCCCCATTACCCCGGACGTCGTTTTGGAAGGACGGCTTCATACGATCCGCATGGAGGGTCCAAAAGTCTTTAAGCACGCCGTGACCTTGATGAGCGATATTGGTCGCCGAGTCGTCCAGGAAGCCTCACTGGGGCTGGAACAAATCGACTGGATTGTTCCCCATCAAGCCAATCAACGCATTATCGACGCGGTCACCCATCAGGTCGGAATCCCCACGGATCGGGTGTTTTCGCACGTCGCCAAGTTTGCCAATACCGGCTCAGCCTCCATCGGACTAGCCATGGCAGACATGTTAGAACAGCATCTGATTAAGCCCGGCCAACGCCTCTTATCGGTTGCGTTTGGCGCAGGATTTTCTTGGGCATCGCAGCTATTCTACGTGGACCAAATTCCGCCATGCGAGTTTCGACACGACGGCCAACCAGCCTAAATCGCAATTCGACGAAATGTTTTGTAGGGATCCCTGCCTTATCGACATAGGCCCAGTCCGTTCACACGCTATACTGTAATCCGATGATGAGCACCATCATGGACTGTGTGAGCAAGGAGGGATTTCTCCCTGGCACCAGAACAACAGCCGGACGCGTGGGCTATTCTCGGGATTGCGCCCACGCGCGATTCCCGGCGCATTCGTCAAGCCTATTTAACATTAGCCAGGCAGCATCATCCCGACCAATTCCGAGTCGACCCAGCCCGCTATCGCGTCCAGGAAGAACGCATGAAAGCCATCAACGAGGCGTACCACTGGGCGCTCGCACACCCCCCCGAGGCCCAAGCCGGGGAGGCCCAATCTTCGGGCGATCTGGTCCGTTGCGCCGTGCATCAACGCCCCTGCACCCGAATTTGCCGACGCTGTCGCAAGCCCATTTGCTGGGCCTGCCCGGGATTTCGTCAATCGCTTTGCATGCGTCATTACCGCCTGGCGCAGTCGCACCAGGCGCGAAGGCGGGTAATCCAAGAATGGGGACCGCTCATGATCCTGATCGCCACGCTCCGGCTCTTGGCGTGGAGCAGTGTTGAGATGACGGTCGCGGTTTCGATCTATCTCGCCGCCTTAGGATTTCGGTTGCTCCTAACGCGTCATTGGTTTGGGTGCTTGACGTTGCTCCTTCTGCCCTACAGTCTAGTCATGGCAGGCGTGTGGAGCCTCGTGGAGAGCATCCGAGACTGGCAGGCAGCCAGTAGCCTAAGAAAGGCAAGGCCCTAGCAAAGTTCACACGGTTTAGGCGAAAGGAAATTCTTGGTAGAGCAACACGGCATACGTTGCCAAAAAGGCCGGCAATACCATCCCCAACGCCAATACGCTGATAATCGTCCCGATGATGGGAATCAACTCGGCAATAAGCGTCATGACTAAAATGCCCGCGAGCAACAGTCCCATTAACAGCACAATATGGCCGAATAGCCGACCCATGTGGCTCGTGCTCCAGCGCAAAGCCGGAATCCATCCATGCATCGGTGTCTCTTCTAAAGAAAAAGTAAACCCAAACCAGTATAAAAGTGTCCCAATCATCCACAACACCCCAACAATCACGATGATAACCGCCAATATGCCAAGTGCTGTGCTTTGCCCATCTAGCGCCGACAGTCCTATGACAACGCCGGCCAGCACTGCCATAACAATCACCGCATAGGCGATCGCTAACAATATTTGTCCCAAGGCCCGCCAAAAGTTAACGTATCCAAATCGAAAAAACGCAAGAAATCCGGTGAACTGGGGCCGCTCCCGAATTGCGGCGGCGATGCCGCCGTACAATCCACCTCTTGTACGACAGTCTGCAAATCTTGGATCTTAAAAGGCTTTTCCAGCCAAATTTGTTCGGGTTGGGAAGACGCCAGAAAGAGGCCCGAGGTTGCGGCCGACATAAATATCGTTGGCAAAGCGGGATACGACTGACGAATGTTGCGGGCTAAGTCCAAACCATTCATATCGGGCAGACGAATGTCGGTAATGACGACATCGAGCTCGCTCCGACTCAAAATTTCCAAGGCGACTTGTGCTGAGTCGGCCTCGATTACGTCGACGCCAATTTGACCGAGTGCCAGTTTCACAATATCGCGGATACCCCACTCATCGTCGATCACTAATACCGTGGCCACCAGATTTCTCGTCCCTTCTCACCTTCGTTCGCCCTCGACGATGGTTCAACCCCAATGCTTCGGCAACTGGCAAATAATGATGGAAATGACAAAAGGCTAGATTTAAATTAAATCACGACGACCCGAAAGTAAAGACGTATGTTTGTGGCGGTGCGGTTCAATCATGGCGGAGGATACGGGCACGTGCGTCTACGGCGTTGTGAGGTAGGGTATGAAACC